>PAIY01000109.1 GCA_002704825.1 Phycisphaeraceae bacterium | reverse complement strand
TAACCCCACTTCCGGGTGCCTTCCGGGGGCAGCGATCCAACGGCTGCCCGTTGGCGGGGTTTGGGGTGGAACCCCATCACAAGTATGGTCTTCTATCATTTAAATGCAAGACGCGTACACAACTTGCCATGACACCCCAGCATCACAAGGGGGTCCGGGGGGCGAAGCTCCCTGGCATGTGAAAGCAAAACCCGATCAACCAACCATCACCATCCTTCTCAAACTCATAGCAGACAATACACTCGTCATGTCATACAATGAACCCAACCCGTGATCATCATCATTCTTTAACACCGGGAGCTCGACGTTGCCTTTCCTGTTTATCCAGACCCCTGACAATCGTCGGCTATTGAAATTGCCAACGCATAAGACCACCATTGGTCGCGCCAAGAGCAATACCGTGACCATTGATGATGATTTCTCCTCCCGTGTTCACTGCACCATTCAGCAGGTCGACGGCCGATACATCCTCCAGGACAACGGCTCCCGCAACGGCACGAAGATCAACGGTGAACCCATCGACTGCCCGATCCAACTGGGTCGCAAAGGCCACTTCCAGATTGGCCAGACGCAGTTCATGTTCTCCATTGATGACCCGCGCCTGGACCCGGATTGGTTGAGTAAGCCAGCAACCGTAGTCCCCGAACCGGCTGCGGCTATCCCTGCCACAGCCGACACCGCAGGCAAAACAAGCCTCACTCCCGATGCGCTATTCAACCATCTCAAGAATCAACCGCAGGCTAATGTCAGCGTCAACGATGTCTCCGCGGACCCATTGCTGGATGCAGATGACGATGATGATTCGCAGACGATTGATGACGATGCGATGTTCGACCCCGATGCAACTGACAAAATGACCGACCCCTTTGCGGTCCTGCGACGGTTCATCAAACCCAATCGGGGTCGCCTGGATTTTCAGGTCAATCAGATCAGCCTCATCAACTCCCGTGGCGTGAATCTGCATCCAACAGAACTGGCGCAAAGCGAACAGGAACTCTCCGAACAAATCGACTCCGGCGAAGATTACACCGAGGACAAAGAAGGCGATGTCGGCATGGCGGTGAACCTGTTCCGACTGCTGCTGCTTGCTGCCTTTGCCTCACGTGCTTCGGATATGCACTTTGAGCCGGGCAATGACAGTCTGTTGATTCGTCTGCGCGTCGATGGTTCGATGGTCACGCTCGTGGAAGTCCCCCTGGCGTTGGGACTGCGACTTTATGGCTTGATCAAAGTGCTTTCAGATATCGACATTGCCAAGCGCTCCACTGTGCAGGAAGGTCACTTCCGGACGCAGCTGCCCAGCCGTGCCGTGGACTTTCGTGTGAGTTTCACGCCGGTAATTCACGGGCAGAAGCTCGTCATTCGTGTGCTCGATTCCGAATCCGCACCGCAGCATCTCGAACAACTCTGCTTGCCGGATTGGATGCTTTCCCACGTCCAGAAAGTCTCCACCCAATCCTCGGGCATGATCCTCGTCTGCGGACCCACCGGCAGTGGCAAGACCACCACGCTCTACGCAGCACTCCGCGATATCGACGTCCAACGCCGCAACGTCATCACCATTGAAGACCCCGTCGAATACCAACTCAAAGGCGTCACCCAGATCCCCATCAACCAGAAGCAGGGCAATACGTTCCACTCCATGTTGCGCTCCGTCTTGCGGCAGGACCCCGACGTCATTCTGCTGGGCGAAATTCGTGACCGTGAAACAGCGGAAACCGGCATGCAGGCTGCCATGACTGGGCATCTGGTGCTCTCCACCATTCACGCACGCGACACCGTAGGGACGATCTTCCGTGTGCTCGACCTGGGTGCTGAACCCTATCTCGTTGGCTCTGCGCTGAACCTGATTCTCGCGCAACGTTTGATACGCTTGCTCTGTGATAACTGTAAAGCAGGCCGCAAACCCACGCCCAAGCAGATGCACCAGATGGGCAGCTTCGGCAAGAACATCGATCAAATCTATTACCCCGTCGGCTGTCCAAAATGTTTCGACCAGGGCTATGCAGGACGGCAGGGGTTGTATGAACTATTGACGATGAACGACGAACTGCGTGATGCAATTTTAAAGAGTGCCACCATGGGCGCCATCAATGATGCGCTCTCACGCGTCCTCTTCACCTCACTGGAACAGTCAGGCTACAAACTCATCGCCCAGGGCATCACCAGTCCCGAAGAACTCGACCGCGTGGTGGGCTCAAATAGTGCATAAAACAAACCGCTTGCGGTTTAGCACGAGATACACATTTCAAGTTACGGGGAAAACATCATGTCCACACGTCGCGCGTTTACACTGGTTGATGTCTTGGCCGTGGTGACCTTCTTGATGCTGGTGATCGCTTTTATATTGCCGATGCTCAATTTCAACCGTCGATCCGCATCGGGCCTGCAGCGTTCCACGCAAATGCGCGGGATTCACACGGCTATGGTCCTCTATTCGCAAGGCAACAACACCTATTACCCCGGCTTTGATGCGCAAGGTAATCGCCTTGAAGACTACTCCACAGAGTATCGCTTCCAATTGATGCTCGATGAGAAGTATTTCACCGGTGAATACATCATCAGTCCAGCAGAAAACAAAATCGCATTAACTAAAACAGGTATCAAACCCACAACAGAAAACTACTCCTATGCACTGTTAAACCTCTGCGTATTGGATTCGCCAAGGATCGCTGAATGGAAAGATGTTTCCAACCCCAAGGCAGCGGTCGCATCGGATCGCGCCGTGGCATTGAATGACACTGGAGATATCAAATCCGTCCATACCAATCAATCACCCGATGGCGGTTCAGAATGGCGGGGTAGTGTTGCCTGGAACGATAACCACGTCACATTCGAAGCAACGCATATCCTTGCAACCCAATACGGTGATCAATCTACCAAAGTCGACAACCTTTTTGATACCAAACTCGGCTCGATGGTTTATTCTGGTGATGAGATCATCATTGATTCAACATCACTTCATAAACCTGCCGATGAATAACTCACAGTCTATGCACATTTGGGGAAAATATGTCTACACCTCGCGCCTTTACGTTTGTTGAGTTGATTGTGGTTTTAGCAATCGTTTTGTTACTCATTGGTATTTTGCTACCCACACTGGGAGCTGCACGACGAACCGCAAGATGTACACAGAACTCAACACCCGTCCGGGGGATTCACAGCGCACTGGTTCTGTTTTCTCAGGATAACAACAAGTACTATCCCGGCATCAATAAAGACGGTAACCGTATGGAAGACTACTCCACCGAGTATCGTTTCCAAGCCTTACTCGATGACAACTACTTCACCGGCGAGTACATCATCAGTCCGTCGGAGACCAAAACCGCAATGACCCAAACAGGCATCAAACCCACCATCGACAATTACTCGTACGCTTTTCTGAATATCTCAGACCTGAACGCAAAACGCATGGCAGAATGGAAAGACACTTCCAATAGCGAAGCAGTTGTCTTATCCGATCGTGCAATCGCTGTTGATGATGAAGGACACTTTAAATCCGTACATGTCAATCTCAAAGACAACGCAAAAACACTCTGGCAAGGCAGTGTCGGATTCAATGACAACCATGTGCGTTACCTTCACACTTATGAAGTCGATACACAATATGGCGATCATTCAACTGAAAATGACAATCTTTTTAACACCACTAATGGATCCATGGTCTACAGTGGCAATGACAACATCATCGACACAAGCTATCTACAGCAAGCACAATCAAGCAACCTGCCTTGAGATTTCATATTAGTATTTACTTTGATCGTTAAGATGGATCACAATTAATTATCGCTTTGCGATACAGCATCACGCAGTGATGCAGCTATTGTTCATAGAGATGTTACACAACAAATAATAGCTGCGACACTTCCGGGGGCGTGTCGCTGAAACAGTGAAGCTGTTTATTGAACCTATGTAACAATGTAAATAGCAATATTTTGATATTGTTATTTACGACATATTAAACGTGGTACATTTTCATTTTCCGTCACTCCCGCGCAGGCGGGAGTCCAGTGATCCGTGCAAGCGCAACTGATTGCCACTGGATTTTCGCCTTCCGGGAAGGCGGGAATGACGGAATGAGTATGCATTTGGCGAAGAATACTTTGAAAGCAATATAGACTCACCCCAACACATATTGCATCGTCGGTAACTGTTTATCCAGCGTGGCGCGGATGTAGCTGCATAGCAGGCGATTGGCGCGGTCGATGCCATCCAGGGCGAAGGGTTTGAAGTCCGCCAGGTCGCGCAGGAGGGTGATGGTCTGTTTGCGGACACCCCATGTGCTTGAAGATGACGTATTGCATAGGCCACCGGCTAAAGCATCAAATTGATACGTTGCCTGGTCGGTGAGTGGTTGGCCGGTGTGGACATCGTGATCCAGTTGCGGACGATAGCCCACGTCGGTGAGTAACAACCATTGGAGTTTAAGCAGGGCAGCATCAAGTTGCTCGGTGTCTTTGACCGTATTGAAGAATTCAAACAAAGCATCAAACGAAGCGGGGTGCGGATCGTGATCAGCAATGAGGTTGGCTGCAAGGTCGACCGCGTACATCCCCAGCTGCCAGGTCCGCAGGTGTTTGCGTGCATGCCACCAGGGTTGCTGGAGATCCCATTCGGTGATGTTCAGCAGGTCCGTGGTGGGTTTGTGGTTGGCAAGCAGTTCCCCGCCGGTCATCAGTTCAATGCCACCGGAGAAGCGCGCGATGCTGCTGGGTGCGAAGCGTTTGGAGCCCTTGGCTAAACCGCTGACTTTGCCATGCTCGCGGGTGAGCAATTGGACAATCTGACTGGTTTCCGACCAGTCGAGTAACCGCAGACAGATGGCTTGATCCTTGATGCGTGGCATTGGGATACATGATAGCTTCATCGCTGCGACTTTACCGATGCGATGTCAGACGGTTTATATGAAATTGTTCGATGTCCAGCGCATTTCCAAGAATTAATCTCCACTTTCCGTCACTCCCGCGCAGGCGGGAATGACGAACAAATACGATGAAATGGAGATTATTTTTAAGTTGTTTCACCCTGCACGTCGGATGACGCTTAAGTCCACAGCCATGGACGCGCCTTTCTCCAACAGGGCGGTGGCATCCATCACGTTCAGGTCTCGGGCGAAGTACCAGCCTTGTGCAGCATCACAGTCCAATGCCTGCAGCTGTGCGAGTTGGTCTTCGGTTTCCAGACCTTCAGCAACGACCTGCACGTTCATGTTCTGAGCGAGCGTGAGAATGGCAAAGACCACAGCGGAGTAATCGCGCTGAATGGACATGTTGTTGATAAACGCGCGGTCGATTTTCAATACGTCAATCGGGAAACGATTCAGACAATGTAGTGACGAGTGGCCGGTCCCAAAGTCATCCATGCAGATGGGCATGTTCAGTTGACGCAGTTGATGCAGGGTCGGTGCGATGAGGTCGGGCGCATCCATGATGACCGACTCGGTGACTTCAATTTTCACCGTGCCTGCGATGGGTTTTTCTTCCTTGAGCAGGTGCGCGATCCAGTTGACCAGGTCCGGTTCGATGACCTGTCGTTTGGAAAGATTAATGTTCATGGTCAGCGGGAGATTGAATTGTTTCTGCCAGGCGACGAGTTGTTTGACCGCCATGGTGAAAATCTGTTTGCCCAGGGGCACGATCAAGCCGGTCTCTTCAGCAATGGGGATGAACCGGACGGGCGAGATGAATCCAAGTCGCGCGTGATGCCAACGCACCAGCGCTTCAAACCCGAGTATCCGGCCATCCCGCAAGTCGACGATCGGCTGATAGTGCATCGTTGCTGAGTGATCTTCCACCGCGATGCGCAGCTCCTCTTCAAGCATCAATCGGTCCATGTACGCTTCGTGGACGGATTGATCGAAGCAGACACATTGATCCTTCCCATCACTTTTTGCCCGGTACATCGCAGCGTCCGCATCACGCAGAACGTCCAACGGGTCATCGTAATCAAACTCACCAAACGTCACGCCGATGCTCGTGGTCGTGTGACATTCACGGCCTGATAGGTTGTAAGGCTTACGGATCTCAGCAAGCATCTGTGCAGCGATTTCCATGATCCGTTGATGATCACCTGAATACTGCACCATAAGCACAAACTCATCGCCACCAATACGCCCGGGTGTCATCGTGCAATCGCGATGCGTGCTTTGCATCATGCGTTCAATGACGATGGTGATACGGTTAGCGATTTCCTTAAGCAGTGCATCACCGATTTTATGTCCCAGTGAATCGTTGATGATCTTGAACCGATCCAGGTCCATGAACATCACCGCGTATTTATGTCGCGTTGCCTGATAGTCGGTGATCGCTTTGATCAGACAACTTTCAATGCGCGTGCGGTTGGCTAACCCCGTGAGGTTGTCATGCGTTGCAGCATGGCGGAGTTCATTGGTGCGGTCTTCGACGAGTTTTTCCAACGTGCGCACCATGTTGTTGGCTTGATGCGTGACGGACCATTTCTCGGTTAACGCCAAGGCAAGCTGCGCCACCTCAGCAGGATCAAACGGCTTTTTGAGAATAAGCATACGGTCACTCATCCCAAGCCGCTCGATGATCTGTTCCCATGAATAGTCGGAATAGGCTGTACAAATCACCACCTGAAGATTGGGGTCTTTCTCCCACAGTCGACTGATGGTCTGCACGCCATCCCAGCCGGGGGGCATGCGCATATCCACAAAGGCAACGGCGTAAGGTTGACCTTCATCGACCGCAGCAATGACTTTGGATAAACCATCACGCCCCTGCATGGCAGAGTCCACTTGATACGTGATGTTGGGACGATTGTTCGCTTCGGACTCACCAAAGAGTTCAGCTTCTTCGGCTGCAAGGTCCATGTCGTCCGGGTCACCCTGCAGGGCTTTACAGAAGTCCTGGTGAATGGATTCGGTGTCATCAATGATGAGGATGCGTCGGTTGATTTTGCGGTCACACTGGATCATGCTGCAAGCTCCCGGCTCTGCGACGTGGCTTGACCCATGGGTAAAGTCAATTCAAACGTCGCCCCCTGTCCCAGACCAGAACTGTTAACCGTCAGTGAACCCTTCATCATCGCTGCATTGTTGGCTGAGTTATGCAGGCCAAACCCGTGACCTTGTTTATCAGTGGTAAAGCCGCGAGTGAAGATTTTGTCCAGGTCATCAACGGCGATACCCGTGCCGTTGTCGGTGACGGTGATGTGTGCCATGGGTTTGCTGTTGTCGTCTTCGGTCATGAAACTGCGGATGGTGATCTTGCGGTCATTCACCGGATTGGCGCCCATGGCTTTTTTGGCATTGGAGATCAGGTTCACCAGAATCTGGAGCACCATATGTCGATCCGCCTGAATGGATGGGAGATTGCAGAAGTCGCGTTCAATGCGAACACCATGCCGATCCAGCGAGTTGCGGTTCATGGCAATGGCGTCCTCGACGAGGTCTTCAAGCTGGAGTTTCTCGTTGGTAACCGTCACCTTCGCATGCGACTGCTGGGCGGAGACGATGTGTTTGATGTGTTCCACACTGCGAACCAGCGAGTCAAGTTCGTCGGCGATGGCTTGATGTTCGAGGTTCAACGCTTCGTAGAGTTTGGTCATATAACCGGGGATTTTCAGGCCTTTTTCGTCAGCCGAGAAAAATTCACCGAGGTTGCCGCGATGCTGATCAATCAGGTCCAGCGTCTTACCGAGATTGGGCAGGCGTGATTGCTGGAGTTTGTTGTTGATGGTGTTGGCTGAGACGTTCACGGAGTTAAGCACATTGCCCACGTTGTGCAGGACACCGGTAGCGATCTCTGCCATCCCGGATTGGCGGCTGAGAGCAACAAGCCGGTGATGCAGGCGTTCGCGTTCACTCTCAGCCTGGCGTCGGGCTTCCTGTTGACGTTTGAGATCAACCAAAGCAGAGGACAGTGAGCGACATTGTTCGTTGAGTAATGGGAACAGATCAAGCAGATAATAGGTCTGATCGTCTTCAACCGCGATGATCGGCTCATAGCGACATTCCACCGGCCGTTGCAATGCGAGATTCACCGCGTCAGAGACAGGCGTATTGCCGGGGAACTCCATCGGCTCGTAGGGCCAGACTTCCATGAGCGTATCAACGGGCTTACTGAGAAACAGTTCACGGCAGTAGGGCCTTGCGAGAATGCGTTCGGTCCCGACACGTGAAAGGACCATGTGTCGCCGGAGTCCATCGAGCACGATCACGCCGGTGACGGATAGATCGTTGTCGAAAGTTTTGACGATTTGTGCCAGCGGCGTTTTGTGATCTTCGCGGTAGTAGCAGGCAGCATGTGCCTTCATCTCCATGAGCGTGGTCACATGCTGCAGGGCTTTGGTGGCCTGTTGGGTCGGATGGTCCATACTTGATTGCGTCGACATTGTGCACCTGTTCGTTAAACAACTCGGGTGGGTGCGACCCTGTGCGCCGGCGGTTACGTCACACTGATCGCGGTAAACACTTGGAGTCACAAACTCCAGCGAACCTGTGAGGTTGACCTTCCCCTTTGCCAACTATGTCGGAACTATCTGATACCAAAGTAAGCGATGAGAAATGTTTGACCGCTTTCTAACCGTATCTGAACAATGCGAGCAAGGTCTTGTGTTTGAAGGGTGATTAAAGGCACTTATCACGTGATTGATGCTGTGAATCGTGTGTGATTTTCATCGCGCGATTGAATTGAAAACGGTTATCTGAAACGAAGTGCGATTGAAAATAGCTGCGACACTGTGTGTCGCTGATGACGCATGGAGTATCTGATCATCATTGGTGTTTTCATCAAGACAACCCGTGACCCGGGAGGGCCACGGCTTTGGGGTGGTGAGACTTCCGGGCAGTGGGCGCATAAAAAAAGCCGGGCGTGGGGGTTTCATCCACTGCCCGGCACCATGATCCGGCACTACTCGGATCAGGTTATGGTCTCGTGTCGTCGGGGTTGGCTGCGAACTCATTACAAATGCAGCAAAACGACACGTGGAGGGGGTCAAAAAAAGCGACCGGCCACAAAAGTTCCCGCCTTCCCTTCTGCGGCCGGCCACACCTCATGACGTTGCGTCAAACCGTTACGACCTTTTCAGATCAGTGCACGCAACACAAAAACTGTTGAATGCTCCGGCTAAACGCTTATTCGGTTTTCAATCAAATCCGACGGATGCGAGAGTCAATAACGACCTTTAAACTCGCTCGATGTTTTCCCAGAACTGACAGTCATCAAGTGCTGATTGGTTCTGTTCGTTAGACAGTCGAACCCGTCGGCTTGTCTGGTTAAAAGAGTATCCGGTATTTTTAGATGTGTCAACGTTTTTTGTGGGCCATTTCAAGAAAAAGTCAATTTTATCTTTATTGGACGCTTGTAAACTAAAGTCATTCTAAGTTTTGCTGATTTTCGTTCATTTTTATCCGCAATCCACCGGATTGGATGTGGATTACTGGTGTAAAAATCAGGACGAATCTTGAATTTGGGCCTGTTTTTGCCTATCTTCACAGCCATGACCATTGCACGCGTAACCACCCCTGATCAACTTCGTGACGCCTATCAGTCGGTGTTGGATCGAATTGCAAACGCCGCTGCCAAGTCCGGACGTCGTCCTGAGGATGTCCTGCTGGTGGCCGTGACCAAGTATGCTGCGCCCGATCAGATCCGCCAACTCGTGGATATGGGGCAGATGGACCTGGGCGAAAGTCGCGTCCAACAGCTGGAAAAACGTGTCGCATCGCTCAGCGAATTCCTCTCCCGCAAACGCACACTTGGCTCGGCATCGACCCGTGAAGACATCGACATCACCAAGGCAGCAACCCACGTCCGCTGGCATATGATCGGCCACCTGCAACGCAACAAAGCCAAGCAGGTGATCAACCTTGTCGACCTGACACACAGCGTGGACTCACTGCGTCTTGCTGAGGAACTGCACAACATCGGTACCAAACGCGACAAGCCCATCGACATCCTGCTACAGGTCAATGCCTCAGGCGAAACCACCAAGTCCGGCGTGGCAATCCCCGCGGTCATCCACCTGGCGGAACAAATCGACTCCATGCTCAACCTGCGTCTTCGCGGCCTGATGACCATGGCACCCAAAACCGACGACGAAGGCCTCATCCGTGCGACCTTCCAGCGAACCTATGAAGTCTTCAAGGAAGTCCAGAAGTACGGCATCGCAGGTAAGTATTTCACCGCGCTGTCCATGGGCATGAGCAGCGATTTTGAGTTGGCCATCGAATGTGGTGCCAACGTCGTCCGCGTGGGCAGTGCGCTGTTTGGTGATCCCGAACCATCAGAAGCGGATGGCGATGAAGTCGAGTGACACAAATTAAAGTTTGGTCGATATTATTTTCCGGGGAGGTATCCAGCTATGGATATCGTGCAGACGTTTTTATCGATTCTTATTTTTGTCTCAATGATGGTTTTGCTGGCTTGGCCTTGTTGTCATATTTCCAGTAAAGCAGGATTACATTGGGCGCTGGGCTTGATTGTTTTCTTACCGCTTGGCATTTTGATTCTGCTCTATGTCTGGGCATTGCGAACCTGGCCAGAGCAAACGCACCCCGATGATTCTGCTCGTGGTGTTCAAGCCTGATTGATCTGAATTAACTTGGGTGGGACGCGTGTTGCGACCCTACCGTATCACTGTGTTTGATGAAATCGAATAAAAGGAATGAACCAATGTTGGAAATACTTCTGGGGGTGGCAGTCTGCATCGCATCGATGAAGGTTGCAGACGCGGATGGGATGTCAGGTGGCATGTGGTTTGGCATTGCATTTCTGATTTGTTTTCTTTCGGTCACGTTGATTCCCTTACCTTTCATCCGAATGCTCATTGCTGGTGTGTTGGTGATTTGTGCCATGGTTGGCTACAAGTTTTATGCCGAGCGCCCGAACTGATTAAATTTCCCAAACACAGGGGGGATTGACTGATGCCAAAACGTCGCGCCGTTTGCCCGTGTTGTCATGCGCCGGTTCGCTGTCAGATTCGCTGGTCGAGCCAGAACAAGGATGACTACACCTGCAAGCACTGCCAAGCTGATCTGAAACGTATCTCCACGGATAAGCAGCCGTGGACAACGGTGATCATGCTGGTGATTTTTGCCCCGTCGGTGATTTCGGGTGTGTTGATAGCATGGTGTGTTGCACGGTTTTATTTTTGGCCGATTTTGCCACTGTTTGTCCTCAGTGTTGTGTTGATGCTGCTGCTTAACCTGATTCAGTTCCCCTACACCAATGCGTTTATCAAAGTCGTCAAGGCACCGCCGGCAGATCCGTATGCAGCACATCCGCCGACCTGCCCCAGCGATTTTCTCACCGGCCCATCACAACAGCTGTGATCGATTGCGTGATATTTTTTAAGCGTTTGTGATTAAGAGAAATGACTCAACCATGTTTGAACTTGCAATGATGAATATTGGCTTTTTCGAACTGCTGATCGTGGCAGCGCTCGGTCTGTTTTTCGTCTGGCCCTGCTGGCGCATCACTGCCAAGGCAGGTCTGCCCGGCGCGTTGTCACTAATCGTCCTGCTCCCCGGCGGGTTTCTGATCCTGCTGTTTGTCTGGGCCTTCAAGGATTGGCCTGGGCAGGGTAAAGCCTGAACAAGGGTCGCAGTTGTCATCTCAACTTTGGGCAATTTGAGCACAGGGTGTTAACCCGGTGCCCCCTGGACTACCACACAAGCATCGGAGTATCGGATTCACATTCGAAGCTCAACTTGAAACCGCATCAACCGGCCTACATTTTGTTATCAGACTTTTGAGCTACAATCTGCTTCATGCCTGAATTGCCTGAAGTTGAGAATGTCCGTCTAACGCTCCTGCCGCTCGTCCAGGGGCAACTTGTGCGCAAGGTGACCATCTGTCGCCCGGACATCGTGACCGGCCTGGCAACGCCTCTGAGCCTGCTGCAAGGCAAGGTGATTGGCGACGTCATCCGACATGGCAAACAACTGGCCATCATTGCGGATGATCCAAGCCAGACCACGATCAATGTCCACCTGGGTATGACCGGTCGATTGATGGGCATAAGCTGCCCGTTTCCCAAGCACTGTCACGTCCGTTGGCAGCTTTCCAATACTGATACGCTCGGTTTTATCGACCCCAGGCGATTTGGCGGATTGTGGACATTCGGTGCACTGGCGGATCTGCAAGACCAGCGCTGGTCCAAACTCGGGCCTGATGCGTTGGTGATTACGCCTGATCAACTCGCCCAAGGCCTGGCGAAAACCAAACGATCCCTGAAAGCTGCCTTGCTGGATCAAAACCTCCTGGCAGGCCTGGGCAACATCTACGTCGATGAACTCTGCTTCAACGCGAAGATCAGGCCTGACCGTATCGCTTGTGCATTGACGGTGGATGACTGCCGCCTGCTGGTGCGTGAAATGCGTAAGCTGCTTAAAACGGCCATCAAACGCGGGGGCTCAACCCTGCGGGACTACGTGATGGTCAACGGCCAATCCGGGAAGTTCCAGAATCTCCACAAGGTTTATGGACGAGCTGGGAATAACTGCGTGAGATGCAAAACCCCGCTGCATGGCCAACTGCTGGCAGGACGCACCACAGTGTTCTGCCCCCATTGTCAGCAATAATTTTTCACGGCTGACTTACGATATCCACAAGGTCCCGAGCTTGAATTTTGTCGTTGGGTATAAGACTAAGAGTAAATATATAAATAGAACTTCGTCTTAGTCATAAGCCCTGTCGATTTGAGCATAACCCCCGGAAGACATCTTTGCAGCAAGTATCCACAAGCAGTTAAAACAATCAACAGCGTGTGGAAAAACAGTCATTTAGGTTGTTACTTGTGATGCGCGGATTGTCGACAACTCGGTTAATCAGCCTGTTATTCGGACATTGTCAATAAGACGCCAAAATGCGATACAACGCATCGACAGTTAAACGCCAGATTATCCACAGTCAATCCGCAGAATGCGCGCCAGGCAAAACGTCGAAAAATCATTCAAGTTTGTTGTCGTCTTGATCAATATTTCGACAGCATCGTTCAGAAAATTCACACGTTTTGTAAATTGCTGCGCGGCTTTTAGCATTGCGTCACAATGCAGCTGATCTCACATCACGTTGAATGTAATCATTCACCATCAATAAACTGTGTTACAACGTCAACGCTGTGTCGCGCAGCGATGAATGGGTCACCTGCATTGCATCATCAGTGATCACGAAAAGTCATTGCGACGATGTTGAATCTCGCGGATGGGGATGCGGATCATCTTGCGTTGGCCGCGTTGATCGGGGTTTGAAATCAACTCGATGAGTTCCTCGACGGCACGCTGAGCCATGGCAGGGAAGTCCTGCTTACAGACAAAGCCTTCCGCCAGGGGGTAAGGTGCACCAGGCCAACCGTCAAAGACACCAAAGCGGATGGTGTAATCTTTGAGCCACTGTGGGTTGTCTCGGACAATCTTCATTACTTCGAAATGTGCGTTACTGACAATACCGATTTCCTTGACACCTTCGGGGATCTGGATCGCGCCATCATCGACCACGAAGTTCACGTTATTGGCTTTACACCACTTAATCGCCCCCTGAAGTCGGGTGTGGGTCACTTCGTTGATGTCATCGACATGGATGACCAGAAAATCACAGCCGGCGGTGACGCAGCTTTCGCAAAGTGCTGCCATCCCCTTGGCATTCTGTGTGGTCACCGTCACCGTGGGGACGTCGGGGATCGAGCGGTCCAGGAGTACCAGCGGGAAGCCCGACTCCACGAGCTGTTTGACCGACGTATCACCGGGCGTGTGTTGGCTTGGGATGAGAATTGCGCCGTCAGCCACACCTTGAGACAGTCGGCCGATCATGCGTTTGACGGTGCGTTGATCCTGGTGATGCAGCGCGACGAGGGTGTCGTACTTGAGTTCACTGAGCATCAATGACGCGGATTCACCTGCCACGGTTTCGAGTTTGGAATCGAGGCTGGACACGATCAGCCAGACGGTATTGGTCGTGCCGGTCTGCAATGAGCGTGCAGCGAGGTTGGGGCGATACCCCATTTGCTTGGCCGTCTGTTTGACCTTCTCGCGCGTGGCTTCTTTGACCAGCGGATCATCCCGCAGGGCGCGCGAGGCGGTACTCACATCCACCCCACAAGCTTTGGCAATGTCTTTCAGCGTGATCCGCATGGTTTTGTTTCCAATTCTTTTTTTACCGCAGAGACGCAGAGGACGCAGAGGCAGGAGAGAAAGAAATCAAGCTTTTTTATTACTCTCTTAACTCTGCGTTTCTGCGGTAAAAGTGTCTTAAACGATTTTCACAGTCACAATCTCAAACGGCTTGAGGGTCAGTGACACTTTGTTGTCGATGACAGGCAGTTCTTCGCCGTCGGTCCATTCCATGAGATTGGTGACGGTGACCTTGCTGTCTGCGGGGACGGTGAGTGTTGCCTTACCGCGATAGCCGTGGGATTCGACGATGCGGGCAATCAAGGCGTCGGACTTCTCCGCGCGTTTGAGTACTTCCAGCGTGGCATTTTTCGAATCCAGTTTCACCGGACTATCAAGCTTACCTGCAAAGCCTGCGAACATCACCGGCTGTTGGTTTAAGCTGCGCGCCTGCTGCATGACATCACTGCGCACCAGGTCATCGACGTGGGGCAGGAGACTATACGTAAACGTATGCTCACCCATGTCCGCATCAGGGTCCGGCCAGGTGGGGGACCGCAGCAAGGTTAATTCCAACGTGTTGTCCAGAATGCGGTGACCGTATTTACAGTCGTTTAGCAACGCCACACCAAACGTCGGCTCGGACATGTCCACATACTTGTGACAAGCCACTTCGAACCTTGCCATATCCCAGGATGTGTTGGTGTGTGTCGGGCGTTTGAGATAACCATACTGGATATCACAACTCGCTTCGGTGGTGCTGATCGTGGTGGGGAAAGCCACTTTCAGAAGCTTATGCTGCTCCGCCCAATTGACGGTGGTCGCAAAGTCCAGACGCTTGGATTCTTTGGTTGGCAAAGTGATGATCTGCGTGACGGTTGAACCTTCGCCAATTGTGGCTATCACAGTCAGCACATTGAGCAATGGGCCGATTTCAACCTTGATGGACTGAACCGTTGATGAGCCGACATATTCGGTGCGATGGTAGGCATCGATGTCCCAGGCGTCGTATGCCGTGGGACGGTCGTTGTACAGACTTATCGCGTTGCCCGGTTCGCGCAGCACTTCCAAGTCGGCCTGCTTGTCATAGGCACTGACCAATTGGCCTTCCTTGTTGAAAGTGTATTTCACCAACTCGTTTTCAAGCACCAATTGATCGACGGTTGTCGTCGGTGAGCTCTCGTTGAAACGCGTGAGTTGAATACTGCTTAATGGCTCGATGGTAACGGCTGCAACAATCTTTTCATTGATGGCTTGGGTCGCCATCTTCTTGCCATTGTATGCAGCACCTTCCCAACCTTCGGGGAGCTGGATCACGCCAGACCATGCATGGCTCAGTGAGTTGAAATACACCACCGATTTTTCGTCAGCCGTTAAAAGCTTGGGTGCGACTTTAGCCTGCATTTCGTCGAGTTTTGCAAGCATGTCCGCGTGTTCCTGATGCGTCACCTGGTACACGTTGTTAATCGATGAGCCGGGGATGATGTCGTGGAAATGATTGAGCAAAAGCGTCTTCCACAGCTTGTCGAAAGTCTGGATCGGGTAGCTGTCGACGCCAGCAGTAGAGCAGATGATTTCCATCTCGCGCAGGCGGTGTTCGAGTTGACGGTTTTGCTTTTTGACCAGGGCCTGCGTGGTGAGTGTGCCACGGTGATATTCAAGGTACAGCTCGCCGACCCACTTGGGCAGTTCGTGCTTGATGTCGTGAAGCGATTCGAAGAAGTTCTCCGCGGTGTTGAACTGCACGCGCGGGCAACCTTCCAGGTCCTTCATTCGCAAAGCACGTTCGATGTGATCTGGACGCGGGCCACCGCCACCATCACCGACGCCGAATAATGACATGATCTTACTTGCGACTGCTTTTTCCTTGAATCGCTGTTGAGACCCAATCAAGCTTCCGGGGGTCATGTCGGAGTTGTACGTGTCTTCGGGTGGGAAATGGGTGAGGATTTCCGTGCCGTCGATGCCTTGCCAGAAGAAGGTGTTATACGGGAAGGTGTTGAACTGCGACCAACTGATTTTCTGGGTAAGGAATGTATCCACACCTGCAAGATGCATGATTTGTGGGAGCGCTGCTGAGTAACCAAACACGTCAGGAATCCACAGGTTGGTCACATCTTTGCCAAACTCATCCATGAAGAAATTCTTGCCATGGATGAATTGGCGGACGAGTGATTCACCGCTGGGGATGTTGCAGTCGGATTCGACCCACATACCGCCCTGGAGTTCCCATTTGCCGTCTGCTACGGCCTGCTTGATGCGTTCGAAGAGTTCGGGTTGGTCTTCCTTGACGAACTGGTAATGCTGCGGCTGGGAGGCCCCGAAAATATAGCCCGGATAGTCCTTGATGAGTTTGATCTGGTTGGCAAAGGTGCGGACACACTTACGCCGACCTTCGCGGACGGGCCACAACCAACCGGTGTCGATGTGTGCATGACCCACTGCAAAGACATCCATCTCCGATGCACTGGTTTTCAGGGACATGATCGGCTTGAGGGACTCACGTGCCTGATCAAACGCAGTCGGATTGCTGCCCAGAATATTGCAGCAGTCTTGCAGCGCCTTGAAAATCTTGGCACGACGGACCGAACCTTCATGCAGACCTTCGTAAAGGTTAAGCATCAGCTTCATATCCAGTGACAATTGGAAGGCAGCATCATTAAAGATAGCCAATCGAATTTTTTCGACGGTTCCTTCACGCTCACCAAAGCGCGTCGGGTCGTTGCGGTCGATGTCCTTGCATTTGACGTCATCCAACGGCGTGACACCGAAGTAACCAGCGACCGAACCTTCAAGCCAGAACTCGAGTTTTTCGCCTGCTTTGGCGGACTTGGTAAGCGGGACATACTGGCGGATCGCCCGGTCATCCCAGATGGACTTGTAACCGATATGCTGATCCACCGTGCCGTCTGCGTGGTAGACGCAGCCTTCGGTGGTGATGTTAAGCCACAGCTGGATTTCCTTGCCATCAAAGTCCGCGGGGACCTCGCCGGTGATGTGAAACCAGACCAGGTCCCAGCGATTGCCCCAGGTTTGGCCTTCCTTGATGGGCTTGTATTCACCGCCGAGTCTGCCGTCGAAGTTGGTTCCCTCGATGGGCTTGCCGGTGTTCCAGTAGGTGACATCCAGGGGGATGGTCTTGCCGATGATCGACAACTCGACGCGCTGGATCGCCTGGGTGATGCGGTTGAAGTACAGCTTTTCGTGACGTGGGTTGTGGTACATCGTGCGGTTCCGTAGCGTGGGTCCTGCCACATTGGTAAGGACAAATTACAAACGTTTGTATTCAAGACCGACAGTATCCCGGGAAATTGGGTTTAAATCAAGAGCGTAAAGTTGGATTGGGTTGGGGTTGAACCGCCAAGACGCCAAGGCCGCCAAGATCGGAATAAGAGATCAATTTATAGACGCTCGATCCAGGCCACGATTAAAACAATCAATAACGTTGATATCAAGAGAGACCAGAAGCAATATCCTGCTGTGAAAAGTCGTGGATGTTGGTGTTTTTGTATTTTGCAATACTTAATCTGAAGAATGTCTTTACTGTAATCCTGAATCAACATAACGATGACACCTGGCGCAGCGAGGATAAATAGGATCGTAGAAACTTCCAAAGGATGAATCAGAATCCAATCAAACCATTTCATTTGAAGCTTTAATCTCTCTTAACTTGGCGTCTTGGCGGTTCAAAAATCAGGGATTACCTATAACCCCCGGAATCCCCGGAATCCCCGGCACCAAACGCAGGATTCGATCCGGGCCGTTGGTGGCGATGTAGATCGCACCATCAGGTCCGACTGCTGCATCACGGACACGGCCCATGCGTTTGATGATGACTTCCTGGTCGGTGACTTTTTCACCTTCAATCTTGACGATGCGGACTTCCTGAAAAGCCAGTGCGGTGACGAGCAGGTGGTTCTTCCATTTGGTGAATAGATCACCGTTGTAGAACTCGATCCCGCAGACCGCGATGGAGGGCGTCCAATGGATGATGGGATCGACCATGCCTTTCATGGTGGTGAACGGGGTGATCGGCGTGCCGTTGTAGTTGATCCCGAAGGTGACTTCCGGCCAGCCGTAGTTGGCGCCTTTTTGGATGAGGTTCAGTTCATCTCCCCCGCGTGGGCCGTGTTCGGATTCCCAGACTCTGCCGGTGACCGGATGCACGGAAAGGCCCTGGGGATTTCGGTTACCGAAGGTGTAAATGGACTTGATAGCATTGGGTTCATTGACGAAGGGATTGTCGTCAGGGATAGAGCCATCGCGGTTGATGCGATGGATTTTGCCGTTGGGTTTGGTGATGTCCTGTGCATCGTTTTGGTAGCCGCGTTCACCAATGGAGAAGTACAGATAGCCATCCGGGGGGAAGACGATGCGCGAACCGTAGTGATGTCGGGTGCGTTTGTAGAGATCGTGTGGTGCTTCAAAAAGAACCTGTTGGTCGGTCCATTGGTGATCGACGATTTTACCTCGGACCACGCGTGTCATCGCCAGGTTCTGATCCTCAAGCTTGTGCGAGTATGACAAATAGATCCATTTATTTCGGGGGTAGTCCGGGTCGACATTGACATCGAGCATGCCACCTTGCCCGTTGTGCCAGACTTCGGGGGTGTTGGCAATGGGACGTGTGTCGAGGATGCCGTTTTTGACCAGGCGTAATCCGCCGGGGCGTTCGGTGATGAGCATGGTGGTCGGATCAAGGAAGCAGATCGCCCAGGGGATTTTCAAGCCCGCGACCCACTGTTCGACTTTAAGCGTGTAGTCATTGCCCTTGAGGGTTGCGACGGTCTGACCAACCTTGGGCTCAGAGCCGGTGGGGTTGGCCTGATAGTCCTTGACGGTTTTCTGGATGTATTGAACCAAACCGTTGATCTGCTGCGTTGAGAAATTGCCATGCGCCGGCATGCCACGCTCAGCAATACCATCACGGATGACCTTGGCCATCGACGCGCGATCCTTGGCAAACTCCCACTGATCATCAAGCATACTCCTGGCATTACCGCCCTGGAGATTCAGCCCGTGACAGGCTGCACAGTTTTTCAAAAACAGTTGGGCAGATGTATCCAGATCCTGTGCGCGAATGACCGCAGGGCTCAAAAAGCACAGAACGACGAACAGTTTCATGAAGTGTTTGGGCATCGTATCACTCGAATGGTTTTAAAATTTTCAAGTGTCATTGTACCCGCTGTGTTGAATGCCCAACAGGATCAAGGGTGATGCGTTGGTTTGAGACGTGTGATGCGCGCATAAAAATGGACTGATCGTGTCGCGGTTCAGGGTGCTGGTATGACCCTCGAACATAATGCTGATTCTTCGCGACGATCAGTCCACTTTCTCTGATTCGTTAATCTTGCTACCTCCTTGATCATGTCTGTGTTGATCGCTTGTTCACTTGAAACAAACGATATGTTGACCATGGAGTCAAAGGTTTTAATTGTATTTTTTTGTCGGCTTCCAATAAGAAAATATCATTCCGTCACTCCCGCACAGGCGGGAGTCCAGTGGAACCTGCAAGAGCGCACAGAATGCCACTGGATTCACGACTTCCAGGGGCGCGGGGATGACGAAATAATGAACATGAACGCAGGTTTGTTTACTGCACTTTAACAGCTAACGATGAGAGAATTTCACCATACAAAGAGCCGCGCACGCAGTAAGCGGTTTGAATCAAGCGCATGACAAGCCATCCGCTTACTGCGTGCGTGGCTCTTGATATTGAATTGATTGTGATAATTGGTTTACGCCTGTTGCCAGTTCAGGCAGCGGCCGGTGCCTTTGCACAGATCGCATTCGGGGATTTGGCCTTCGACACATTCCATGCATTCACCGATGCGGTTGTCGATGACCTGGTGGATCAGCGAACTCAAACCCAGTGGGGCGGTGACAAGGTATTCAATCCCCGGGTGCTTGGCGGCAGCTTCGGCGGTGATCGCGGGAATGTCTTCATGCCAATGCTTGCCCGGCAGCAGAAAGTAGGGCATGACCACGACGCGCTTGGCGCCTCGTTCCACACATCGATCAAACGCGGTGGGGATCAGCGGTTCGGCAATCTCCATGTGCGCCGGCTCGACAATCTGCCACTGCGTCTGCTGACGGTACGCTTCGACCACCTGCAGCAACATCGCATTGGACTCTTCACGACGCGAGCCGTGGTCGACAACAATAATGCCCGTGGTGGCAACATCGGTTTGGGCGGGGGGTGTGCTCATGTCCATATCATAGCCGGCATTGGAATCATTCCAAGTTGTAACCGCCCAAAACAAACACAAAACATGTTACTCTGTTTCCATACTGCAACGCTCAGGAATCACAAAGGTATTCTTGAACAACGCGCATTTGGCCAGTGATCCAATGACGGGTCGTCGGATGCATCAACATGGAGCCTGATCAATGAATCGAATTTGGAAGTTTGGGTGGACCTGTATTCTGGCTTTATGCCTGGCAGTAAGTGTTGCCAACGCACAAGCTCAGGCGGTCTTGGAACATGTCCCGGCCAATGCGGATCGCGTCTTTGTCTTTGCTTCGCTGCAAGGCTTGTCCGACGATCTTCTGACATTAGGCCAACTCACCGGCATGCAGCAAATGGTCCCGCCCAATCCCTTGTTGATGATGCAGGCCGAAAGCGGTCTGATGCTCGGTGTTGATGCCAACGCCCCGGCCGTGATCATGCTCAACGGCAAGATACCCACGCGACCCGGCGGGGATGATTCGGTCATGTCCATGCTCCTGCCGATGACCACCAAAGATCAGTTCATGCAGAACTTCGCAGACCTCAAAGTCGATGACCATGATGGTGGTATTCAGTCGGCCAATCTCAAAGGCGAAGTCATCTACTTCAAACCGATCACCGACAAGTATGTGCTCATGTCCGACAATCTTGATCAGGTTTCCAGCTACAAGAAACCGGCAGCGGATCACTGGCTTAAACAGCAGGGCAAAATCTGTGTCGACCAACTGAGCAAAAGTGATCTGGTGATTTTCTACAGTCCTGATGCCTTGAAAAAGGATATCCCCGACAGCGCACCCATGGGCTTGTCCATGCCCATGAAAATGGACGATGCGATGAAGGATGTCCAGGGCGCTGCTGCCAGTTTCACCGTCAACGCCAATGGGATCGATCTTGGTTTTGCCATGCAGTTCAAACCCGACACCCCCTGGCAGTCATTCTTTGCCAAGGCACCAGCCCAGAAAATCTCCGGTTTTGAGATGATGCCCGATCGTGCCTGGATTCTGGCCTCCAAAGTGATGCTTTCGCATCTGGATCTGCAACAGTTTTCCGACAACATCATCGCCAGTCTGCCTGAGGATCAGAAACCAGCCGTTGATACCAAGCCGATTTTTGAAGCGATGTCCGGTTATGAGAAACTCGAACAGATGCTCGTTGCCGACGCCCAGGGCCAATGGAAAGTCGTCAATGCCCTGAAGCATCCGGGTTACACCAAAGAGATGTTCGCCAGGTTCCAGCAGTCACTGGCCGATGCCCAAACGCAGTTGGCTCAGAACCCGCAGGTGCCGGTGACCTTTGAAAACCAATCCGATACGTTGGACATTCCCGGCGCTTTGGGCACGCATGTGCTGACGATCAAGAGCAATGACGAAATGATCAATCAAGGCATGATGCGCAACGCAGGTACCGACGCGTTGAAAGTCTATTTTGCCTATACCGACAAAGGCGTGGTCAGCGTGATGGGTGATGAGGATTTGCTCAAACGATCCATCGAAGCGCTGGCAACGGATGACCTGGAGACTGCCCTGGGGAAAACAACGCAGGTCTTGCAGGTGAATCTGCCTGATGACTGTTTTGCAGCAGGCTACATGAACCTGACGCAGACCATTCGCTTTGTCCAGACAATGATGCTCAAGAATCCGGCAACCGCGCAGTATGCGATGATCCTGAGCATGATCCAGTTGCCCGAAGACATGCCCCCAATCGTCGGCAACATTGCCAACACCGACGGCGGTGTGCGCTTTGGTGTGTTCCTGCCCAGCAAAACCGTGTCCATCACCACCCAGCGCGTCAAGCAACTGTGGATGATGATGGCGCCCATGTTAAATCCCCAGCAACCCCAACCGGAGATGCAGATTCAGTGATGTAAGATCGAACAAAGCCGTGTCCCTATGCAGGCGTACACAGAATGCCACTGGATTCCCGCCTGCGCGGGAATGACGGTCAAAAGCAATCGAACCAATAACCCATAAAAAAAAACCGCAGATCTCAGTTACGAGGTCTGCGGTTTTTGTTTTGTGTGCAGTCAGCGACACGCAGTGTCGCAGCTATTTCAACAGCATCAATCGTGACGATGTTGAAGCTTGTATTCGATCATTTTTCGTCGAGCAGTTCGACGGAGCCGAACTTCTTGCCTTCGAGCATTTCCAGTGATGCGCCACCACCGGTGGACACGTGGCTGACCTTGTCAGCAAAGCCGAGGATTTCGATGGCAGCAGCCGAATCACCACCACCGATGATGCTCACCGCGTCGGTGTCGGCGATGGCCTGGGCAACAGCCTTGGTGCCTTCGTCAAACGGTGCTTTTTCGAACACACCCATCGGGCCGTTCCAGACCACGGTCTTGGCAGCTTTGACTGCTTCGGAGTAGGCAGCGATGGTGTCCGGGCCGATGTCAAAGCCCATCATGCCGTCCGCGATGTCGCCATCAGCGATCTTGCGATCAGCACCTTCAAGCGTACCGAAATCATCATGGCAGGCATGGTCGGTGGGGAGCATGAGCTTGTCGCCACCCTTGGCCATCAGTTCCTTGGCCAGTTCAAGTTTGTCTTCTTCGACGAGGCTGTTGCCAACCTTCTGACCTTTGGCCTTGAGGAAAGTGTAAGCCATCGCGCCGCCGATGAGCACCTTGTCACAGACGCCCAGGAGGTTGGAGATGACGTTGATTTTGTCGGAGACTTTGGCACCACCGAGGATGGCTACGAACGGACGCTCCGGGCTGGAGATGGTGTCGGTGAGATACTTGATTTCCTTTTCGACCAGGAAACCGACGACTGCCGGCTTGCCTGCTTCCTTCATGGCCTTGGGAACGCCATACATGGAGGAGTGTTCGCGGTGACAGGTGCCAAACGCGTTGTTGCAGTAGACATCACCGAAGGTGGCAAGCGTGTTGCAGAAGTCTTCAGCGCCCTTCTTTTCATCCTTGGTGAAGCGCAGGTTTTCGATCATGACCACGTCGCCAGCCGCCATCGCAGCGACCTTGGCCTTGGCATCATCGCCAACGGTGTCAGCAGCAAAGGCAACGGGACGACCCAGCAGTTCACCCAGACGATCCGCAGCAGGTTTGAGGCTGAATGCCGGTTCGACACCTTCGCCCGACGGACGACCCAGGTGACTCATCAGCACGCAGCTGCCCCCGGCATCAAGCACAGCCTGGATGGTGGGAATGGCCATGCGGATACGACGGTCGTCGGTGATGACGCCATCTTTGAGGGGAACGTTGAAGTCCACGCGCATGAGGACTTTCTTGCCGGACAGATCAATATCGCCAATGGTTTTCTTGGCCATGGGAAGGCTCCTTTGTCAATGTTTGTACTTCGTTGGTCCGCCATAAACGGACTTGAGAGGCATATGATAGCGAGAATACCCAAGGGTTCCCAATTCGGGCCGATCGAGATTATGATTCATTGAGCATGAAAATTTGCTTTTTGCCTTTTTTCCTCATGGTTAGATAACCCCACTCATTGAGTTGGAGTAAATCTGATCGAGCAGTTGGATAACTGATTGCCTGTCTGGACTGGTGTTCAGCGATACTGATCTCTGAATGGCCTTCATGTCTGAGAAAGTGCATGATCAAGGTTTGTCTCGGATTCAAACGGCCATCTTGTTGCTGGAGTTTGGAAGCTTCGTGTTGTCTGGTCATCTGTTTTTCGAGATAGTCATGTAAATCTTTTCTTGCCAGTTGAATCACCCGAAGGTGGTAAGCAAGAAAATACCCCAGATCAAAATGATCCTGCTCCGTGTAGACAAAGGCTTTGCCATATCGAATGGCTGATTTACGAATTTTTGTGGACAAAGGCATAAACTCAAATAACCAATACCTGTGACGCATGGTCGACCAATAAAACAAGGCGCGAGCGACACGGCCATTACCATCGCAATAAGGATGTTCATAAGCGAACTGAAAATGTATGGCAATAGCTTGGACAATAGGATGAATAAAAGGTGTGCTCTGATTCCAGAATTTGTTGGCAAATCTGAAAAGACGTCTCATGCGTTTGTCCAACTGATCTGAATCAGGTGGCGTGTGCATGATTTCATCATCACGACTATCCACCACCGCGACGTTGTCTTCGGTTTTTCGCCAGCGACCGATCTGGTCATCCGGCATGGTTTTTTCGCAGACAATGCGATGCAATTCATGGATCAGATCCGTTGTTAAATTGTCATTTAAGTGTTCTTTGATAAACATCATGGCATGGTAGTTATTGACAACCATTTGCTCGCCGATGGTTTTGGGGCGCCTTTGATTTCGAAGCATTTGCTTGGCTTCTTTTCGCGTGGTCGGCGCACCTTCAAGAAGAGATGACGCAATAGCCTCTTCCATCAGGGAATTGACAATGTACTTTTCCTTTTGCTCTTTGGTTAAACGCGTCGATGAAAAACTGGATAAGCGGCCAGCTAATTCTTGATCTATCAGCAATAGCTGTCTTTGTGATTCGTCGGTTAGCCAGAATTGAAGGGGGTGATCATCTTTGTCAACCAGTAGTGGTAGCGTTTGCCGGTTTAACTGCCTTTGCATGGCAATCATGAACCATACTGCGTTTGGATCGAGTTTTTTTCCTTTGGCGCGGTACCGTGTTTTTTCCCAATGTTCATACTGGTTTTGAGCAGTCTGCACATAGGTACGATAGGCATTATTTGCTACTGCTTGAGTAATACTTTTTTCATGAGCACTATATATGGTTTCCAGGTCGGGTGGTGCTGGAGGGTGTTTCATCTATAAATTTCCTATAGAATCATTTATACCTTATAGAAAGAACATTAACAAAATCCAACTTTTTTCCTATAGAAAAACTATAAATTTAGTTATAAATTATAGAAAAATAGCTGAAACATCCCTATAAAAGTCGCGTCAGTCTTGTGTTGTGAATAAGACGTTAATGCATTGACTGGAATTTTTCGCGTGGTAGGATCGTTGTTTGAACACGGAACCACAGACAGGCGTAACGGTTACGTTTGTCTGATGACCGGGCAAGAGAGAACTCTCAATCAATGGGTTCCGTGAGAACAGCAAGGAGTTTCGATATGAAACGCATCCTGACTTTAAGTTTAATGACCCTGATGACTTTTGCTTTGATTGCCTGTGAAACGGCACCAACAACCCAATCGGGTAAGAGCGAGCTGGAAGCCAAGGCCAGTGCCACCGTCTCCCGATTCCAGGCAACGGACCCTTCGATGTCCAAGCATTTCTTCTCCACCGCCAAGGCCTATGCCGTGTTCCCCTCCGTGGGTAAAGGTGCGGTGGGTGTCGGCGGTGCCTATGGCAAGGGTGTGCTCTACCAGGGCGGCGTCGTGGTCGGTTTCTGCGATCTGTCCCAGGCTTCCATCGGCTTCCAGCTTGGTGGCCAGGCTTACAGCGAAATCATTTTCTTTGAAGACGAATTGGCACTTCAAAACTTCAAGTCCGGCTCGCTGGAATTCGCAGCCCAGGCTTCGGCCGTCGCTGCAGCTTCCGATGCATCCGCCAATGCCGACTATGATCACGGCGTGGCCGTCTTCACCCTCGCGGGTAAAGGCCTGATGTACGAAGCCTCCATCGGGGGTCAGAAGTTCAGCTATCAGCCCAAGTATTAATCCCAATAACAACCATCGGACGTTGATCCGATTGGAAGTTGGCACAAACAACAAACCCTGCGTTCGTGTGACGCAGGGTTTTTTATGCGCGAATGGCTTGCACAGGGGCCATGCAGGTGGTGAGATGCACAATGAGCCGCGCACGCAGTAAGCGGTCCCGTTGCGTATGGACCTGCGTCAAGACAACCGCTTACTGCGTGCGCGGCTCTTGGGGGATTGGTTTGATGGATTGAAATTCAGATTATGCGATCAGATCGATTTTGGATTGGATGCGTGCTTTGACCATGCGGACATTCTGGTTCATCTTGCTGATGAACGGTGTCGTGCCCGAAATTTCCGTACCGCCCTGACTCACACGGTTATAGCGGTCGACCATGCGACGAAACTCACCGACACGACCCATGGTTACAGGCCCGGTGGGCGTGGGAAATGCCGAGGGGGCTCCAACTTTTGGAATGAAAAGACTCATGTTTCTGCCCTTGACGCTTATTCAGACGTCAGGTGAAACGAAGAATACAGATACAAACCGTGCAAATGAAAAGGTGAAATTTTTTTCAAATGGGTGAGATTACAGTAAAAGCCGTGACTCAGGAGAGTCGCGGTTTGCCTTGTTGATGACGTATCGTTGCTTGTTACGAACCAACCTGTGCCGCAGGAGCGACACGGCTTTGAAACCCTCCAGTAACACCAACTTCGCAATCGGATCACTGTTTGAGCTTGTATGTCCAGCGGGTCACCTGGCCGACGATTCGCGTGGGCATGAGGATGGCCTGGCGGGTGTTGTGGAAGATGTTGGTACTCACATCGCGTAACAGGTCGCGCGTCGCTGTCGCCTTGGGTTCGTCCAATCGCAGGATCAACAGACACACGATAAACCGGATCACCACCACCAAAAGCATCAGCATCACGTGATATGTGATTACCATATCCAGTGCAGGAAATTCGATGTGGACGCCTTTAAACACGGAGGCAAACAGCGACCCCAGCGCGCCGGAGATAATGCCCCCAATCGCGATAGCCATGGCATTGATCGCCACCGCTGCACTTGTCCCGCCTTGTTTGGAACTGGAAAAATCCAGCAGGATATTGAGGTTGGTAATCTCCCAACCCGGTAAACAGGCTGCTTCGACAATCACGATCGGCAGCGCGATCAATAGATGCACCAACCCGCCCTGGCCTGCAATCACCCACCCCATAAATCCGACGGTCATCACGCTCATGCATAGGAGCATCACCGGTTTCTTGCCATGCTGATCGATCCGGCGTCCCCAGAATCGGTACGTGAACATGGTGACCAGTCGTTGCATCGCCACCATCAGCAGGTTGGCCATGAATGCGGTCATGTTGCCCACGTCGAACATGTATAGCCAGATGTACTGACCGATGAAACCGGTACCGATGAGGAAGATGAAGTTGACCAGCAGGTACCGGCGGAACGCGCGGTTGGCCAGCGGTTTTTTGAGATTATAAAGCAGTTGCGGGTTCCAGCCTTTGCCCACGACGGGTTTGGGGTCCGGCGCCAGGGCATGGCGGAGAATCGCAAAAAAGCCGATCATTCCGCCCAGGGCAAGGAGCATGCTACAGAGTTTGAGCATGAGCAGCGGTTGTCTGGCTTGCGCTTTTTCCGCAATGTCAATCAGGAAACCGACCCCCAGCACCACCGCCAGAATCACCGGCTGACTCCAGCGCAGGCAGAAACTCACAAACCGACCACGCAAGGATGGGGGTACCGCGTCCGCCAACCATGCCGTATTGGCCGGACCCGCCAGGTTGTTGAAGATCCAGTTGACCGTCACCAGGCCCACCAGCAATCCCCAGCGCAGTGATTCCTGGTCTTCGGGGACCACCCATGGGATCAGTGCCACAAGGACCCACATGAATCGGCCGATCAAGAAGCAGGACACCGCGGTGGCTTTGCGGTGACCGAAACACTCGAGCATGATGCTTGCAGGAATCTGGAACAAAGCACCGATAAAAGGAGCAGCGGCCAGGAATCCGAAATAGCTGTCAGGCAGGTTGATGCTCTTGGCAAACTTGGTGAATGCCGCACCCGTGATGATAAAAATCCAGACGTTGGATAAAATCCATCCCAGAGGCACATGCTTGACAAACTGTCGCATGTCCGAGTCGCGGCGATTGCTGCGTTTTTCTTCACGGAACCATTTGGGCAGTAGTGGGCGCTTGTACTGCATGGGCTCAGACCTTTTGGAGGATGGCCGACAACTGATCCGAAACAGGCACGATCCGGCTCCGTACATACGGTTGACCGGGCAACACAAGCTTCGGGGCATACAGGGAATCCAGACACGCAGGCAGGCAGACGATCCAACTTTTTTCAGGGTCACACAACCCGCTGAGACGTTCTCTGGACAAATTACAAGCGGGACATGCTATCGCGCTTGATTCAGGTAGCAACCCCTAAAATGGTCAGAAAAATGAGAAAGACCATTTTTTGAGAAATGAGCGGTCTACAATCATTTGCGTACCCGCTGCATGTGCAAAGGACAACCGATGCCACAACCGATGTTCTGCCTTGGTGGCTATGAACTCAACCGCTATCACACGTATCCGCACAGCAACGGGTTTACGGTCGATGGGCGCCAGATGATCGTGATGCAGATGATGCCCGATCACACGTCACTGTGGTTATTGACCACCGAGCTGCTTGATACATCACCGCAGTCCATTTCGCCGGGACGACGGATCGCTTCCTTTGATCTGCCACAGCCGGTGCGTGACAAAAAACCGATCCCCATCTGGCCGGACATCGCGCTGAACAAAAACATTCTCACGGTCTCCGTGCAGGACAGTATCTGGCTGTTGAATCTCGATGACATCGGCAGCAAACCGCAACTGATCTACGTCGCCCCTCAGGGTTGGCAATTAGCGGATCTGACGAGTCTCAAACCCGACGCCTCTGCTGTGTGTTTTGGAGTCTACGATCAGACCAATAGCATCAGTCGCTGCATGGAAATCGATCTTCAGACCCTCCAGCCGCGCATGCTCCTGGAAGATGACACGCGACTGATCAACCACTTCCACTACAGCCCGTACGATCCGGATTGGATCGGCTTTGCCCATGAGGGTCCTGCAACCGAAATCCCCGATCGCGTTAACGGGTATCACCCGACACTGGCGCCCAACGGACGTTGCCTTTTTGATCAGCAGTCAGCCGAACCGGGCAAGCTGCTGGCGGTCGGCCATGAACGCTGGTGTTATGACCAACCGACTGCGATTGCGGTTGCCTATGGCGCCAGTCCGGCTGGACCGCGCGGGATTTATCGTATCTTCGCGGATGCCAGTGAGTCGGCCCAACTCATCAGCCAGGCCGATCGGGATTGGCATTGCAATGTCAGTCGCGATGGCAAGCACATGGTTGTGGACACCTCGGGCCCATCGGATCAACCCGGATGTGGCTGGGATGAAGCGGGCAACGTCAGTGACGTGGTTTATCTGGACCCGGCCACCGGTCAACGGACTTTGCTTTCGCGGACGAAACTGGCAACGCACCCCTGGCATCCGCACCCGACTTTCAGCCCCGATGGACGCTGGGTCTTTTTCAATGATTTCAACGGTGATACCAATAACCCACGCGGCCGGGTTGGGTGTGTCTGTGTGGACGCATTGAGTTGAGGTTATGGCCAGGGATTCGTAAGGCAAGACAACAAGGCAAAAAAGCCAATTGATCGATGTGCAACAACCCAAATCTCAAGAGCGTTAACATGAATGAATCTCCATCCTCCGTCACTCCAGCGCAGGCGGGAGTCCAGTGATATCTGCAAGCGTCATCAGAATGCCACTGGATTCCCGCCTGCGCGGGAATGACGAATACTGCGATGACATGGAGATTTTTTGATCTGCTCTAATCATACCCATCCCGTTTAAAACGCGTGTGTTGCCATTCATAGAGCACAAGGTGTTCACCCGGTGCCCCTTGGATTGACGAAAGCACAATGGGTGCCGGATTGACATCCGGTACTTAGGCAAGCACGCGTTCTTACTGGAATTGCTATCCCAATCACGAATCCCTGACGATTCCCCAATGCAGGTTTTGGGGGTTATCTGACTTCGCATTCGTCCAGAATTGATCATTCATCCATGGACCGCCGATAAGTCGCGAATCGAAGTCATTCATTCGTCACAGGTGATACCCTGAACCCAAAGACATTCCATCCATTTTCAAGTTGTTCTTCACCAGGCTTAGGTATTAGTCGATGAATCTGGAGATGAAACTTCGGTCTTAAGTCTAGACCAGTGAAGCGGACGGCCTGATTCCTTGTCATGTGTGCAGCGAACCAGACCGTCGGAGTATGGTGCATGGGTTATCGAAAATCGGTCAATCCATTTGGTATGAAGCTTGATCGGCGAAACCTTTCACGCACAGTGGGTGCGCGTCAGGTCAAGTATCGCTTGCTGTTCATTGGCGTGTTGATCGTCCTGCTGATGGGTAGTTTCCCTTTGATCAATAACACCGGCACGTTGGTGAGTTCCGAGTTTCATACCATTGTCGAATTGGGCAGCGCGATTCTGAGCCTGTTGGTGGCCTTTGCATTGCTCGTGAGATTTTATGCCATGGGCAGTCGATTTGTCCTGATGGTCGGCCTGGCCTTTTTCTGTAATGGTCTGGCTGATGCGCATCATTTTGTGAGCGCTGCCACACAATGGCAACAATCCAAGTTCATGTTCTTTGCTGATGCCTATTCGCAGCCCGACCAGATCACCGGGGTGTTGTTGTTTGGTGTGTTTCTGATTCTGGCAACGCTGCTACCGACCCGTAAGACCAAAAGGAAGAAAACCCAGGAAGACACCGACCCATGGTCTGAACCGATGACGATGCTGTGTATCCTGCTGATCCTGGCATGTGCATGTCTGCTGTTACCGGTTCATCGCGTGCTGGTCAGTGGCTCCATTTTTCATCGTCCGATCGACTTTGGCATCTTCGTGATCCAAAGTTTTGCACTGGGCTTTTTTGTCCGTGAGTTTACCAGGACGCGTGATACGCTGACCTGGTGGATCACGTTATCCATCGCAGTTTTTGCCTGCAGTCAGTTGGCCACATCGATGACCGCCGAACGTTATGGTGGGCTGTACATCCTTGCCCATAGTCTGAAAGTGATTGGCTCGATCATCCCGTTGATCGGTTTTTCGATGTATCAGATTGCCATGCTCCAGGCCCATGAGTGGTCGGAGATGGTGCTCAATGCCTATGTCGAAGATGCTGCCAACTCCAAGGACGAAGCGTTCCGCCGCATGGTTGAGCTCGAACGCCGGTCGGTTGAACTGGAGATGGCCAGGGAATCCGCTCATGCCGCCAACCAGGCCAAGAGTGATTTTCTGGCCAACATGAGTCACGAAATCCGCACACCGATGACCGCGATTCTTGGTTACACCGATCTGCTGCTTGATCCCAATGAGCCCAAGGAAAAACACACGCAGTACATCAACACCATCCGAGATAACGGCAAGAGTCTCTTGACGATCATCAACGATATTCTCGATCTGTCGAAAATTGAAGCAGGGAAAATGGATGTCGAACGGATCAATTGCTCCATCACCGACATCATTGCCGATGTCGCATCACTGATGCGCGTCCGTGCAGCGGATAGCAAGATTTCACTGGATGTTGAATACACTTCCCCCATTCCCGAACTGATTCAGTCTGATCCGGTTCGCATCCGACAGATCCTGGTGAACCTGGTGGGTAATGCCATCAAATTCACGCAGCAGGGTGGTGTTCGTATCGTCGTTAAATGCAATGCGCCCGATGTCCCCAAACCCAAGATCACCATCGACGTGGTCGATACGGGTATCGGGATGAATGAGGAGCAAGTCCGCAAACTTTTTGCCCCCTTCACCCAGGCGGATAACTCCACCACGCGTAAATTCGGGGGCACAGGCCTTGGACTGGTTATCTCCAAACGACTGGCGCAAATGCTCGGCGGCGATATCAACGTCAACTCCACACCCGGGGTCGGCAGCAGCTTCAAGACGGTCCTGGCAACCGGTTCGCTTCAAGGTGTGAACATGATCGAGCACCCAACTGAAGCCGTTCGCTCAACGACCCCACGCAAACCGATGATGTCCGACCTGGTGACACTCTCAGGCAACGCGCTTTTGGCAGAGGACAACCCGGTCAACCAGAAACTTATCCGCCGTGTGCTTGAGAAAATGGGGCTGCATGTCAGGCTCGCAGCCAACGGTCAGATTGCCTTTGACATGGCGATGCAGCAGTTTGAAGCAGGCAAGCCGTTTGACGTGATTCTCATGGACATGCAGATGCCGGTGATGGATGGCGTGACTGCTGCCAAGAACCTGCGTCGCGCCGGCTATGATTTGCCGATCGTTGCCTTGACCGCCAATGCCATGGAGCAGGACCGCCAACGCTGCATGGAAGCCGGTTGCAATGACTTTGCCACCAAACCCATCGACCGCGAAAAACTCAATGCGACCCTTGTCCAATGGCTCAATCAATCACCAGATGACGAACAGAATCAAGCCGATCAACGCCAGAGCGCTTGAGGTTAAATTCTTTTCTCCCCAATTGGGTGTGCTTCAAACAATTCATCTCGATGCGATCGTTTATTTCGTCATGCCTGGGCAGCGACATTTTGGACGTCATTGGCATTGTATTTGAGCGTTCGCAATCCAAGTGCCCCCTGGACGAACATATGCACAACGGGCACCGGATTAACACCTGGTGCTCAACTTGAAAAATACATGCATCAAGTCCGCAGGCGGGGATGACCGCGCATCCACGCAACGGTGTTAGGATGAGCGTTTCCAGCAATTCATTTTCACGTTTTTGGTAGATAAGGGATTAGGGATTTGTGATGAGGGATTAGGGTAAAGACAAGGCGATACCTGAATAACAGCCCTAATCCCAAATCCCTAATCACCAATCCCTTTGATAAGGTAGTTGAAAATTAATTTTGGAAACGCTCTATTGACCTGTACCTGCGCCCATCTGTTGCAATCGCTTGAGCAACGCTTGGGCGCGTTGGTGATTGGGGTTGTGTTTGAGCAGTCGGTTTAATTGCGCAGTGGCTAGATCGGGTTGCCCCATGCCCAGATGCGTCATCGCCAATTGCATCAGGCAGGTATCACGGTCATCACCTTCGAGTCCGGGCAGCGCGCGTTGGAGTTGTTCGTGTGCTGCAGGATAAAGCTTGCGTTTGATCAGCGTCATCCCCATGTTCAATCGCGCTTGGGGGAAATGGTTTTGCAATGTGATGGCCTGGGTGAAAGCGGTAGTCGCTTCGTCAAGTCTATTCATCTGCGCCAGGACGATGCCCAGGTTGTTATACGGTTTAGCCAGTGTGGGGTCGATGGACGTGGCTTGTTTGAGTGTTGCCAATGCTTCGTCGCGTTGGCCGGCATGCAGGTAGCAAAGACCGAGGTTGCCATACGCCTCAGCCGCGTTGGGGTCTGATGCGATGGCCTGTTGGAGATGCTCGCGTGCCTGATCGAATTGTTGATTCTGGATCAGAGCATAAGCCAAGCCGTTTCGGATGCGCGCGTCATCGGGATAGTAAGTCAATGCAGACTGCCAAAGCGCGGTTGGACTTTTGTAATCTGCCAAACGCTGATGCGTTGCCCATAGACACAGGCAAGACAGCAATAAGCCTGTCACCCACACGGGCCATCGCTTGAACTTTAGGTGACGCATCAACTGCCCCAGGCCAAGTAACAGGACACAGATGACCATCGCAGCAGGCAAGTACATCCTGCGTTCTGCGACGGTTTCGGTGAGTATCGGGATGACGCTGCTCGTCGGGCCGAGGATCAGGAAAAACGCAGCACCTGCCAAGGCCCATGTCCGCCGTTTGCAAAGTCCCCAAACCGTCATAGCCAACAGCGCGATCGGCAGTAAACTCCAAGGCAGGGTTTGATGCACCTGTTCGAGCATCGGCCAGTGATGCACGATGGATAAACGTAAGCCGGTCAGTGTCTGCCAAAGGTAAAACGGGATGACTGTCGATTGCGTCAGCAGGTATTGCCAGGGTGTCACGTCCAGTCCCAGTCCGGCAGAGGCGCTGCGCGGTCCGTTGTGATTCAGCAGCCAAAGCACCAGCCACGTACAAGCCAATCCTGCATGCAACGGCCAGTTGGATTTGATCGTTCGACATCGCAAAACCGCGTTAAGCAACAACACCATCACCGGCACGCTGACCATGTTTTCCTTGCAGCCCATCCCAAGCACACTGCTGAAAATCGCAATCACCAACCAGCCGACATTGGCTTTGACCATGTATCGCAACGACGCATAACAGGTCAAGAGATAAAACAAACTCACCAGCAATTCCGTCCGCTGTGTGAGGTAAACCACGGCTTCGGTGACCAACGGATGGACTACCCAGATCGCAGCAGCAACCATTGCCCATGGGTTTAAATGGCCCAAGCCTCGAATCGATAGAATGAAAATCAACAACTCAAAAAACAGAATCGCATTCACAGCATGAATGATGTTGTTGACCGCGTGCAACGATGTCAGATTCATTTGCCCATCGTCACCGGCTTGTAACGCAAAACTCAGGTTCACCACCGGTCGGCCGGCAAAACTCGATTGGTCCGGGGCACTAAGGGTCTGCCCCAAGCTTTGCCAATGTCGGATCGATGGGTTTTCGACAATGCTGTGAATGTCGTCAAAAATAAACGGCACGCGGTAACTCGACGTGTAAGCCAGCAACGTTACGACAAGCAGGACCGCCCAAACAGTCAATCGCTTTGTCAGACTCAATGTGGGTTGAGCCGATTCAGTCAACGTCACCTAACTCCTTTTCAAGTTCCTTGATCACCGGCAGGTCGGGATTGATCAACTGGATATGCAACAGGTGCTGCTGAGCCTTGTCCTTGTCACCAGCCTTGATGCGCCATTGCGCTGCCTTGGCGGCCAGGTCCCAGTTGCGCAGATCCTTGGCTAAGAGTTGTTCGTAGACTTCTGCCGCCTTGCCCGGTTCACCGAGTTGATCCCAGTAGCTTGCCATCTCCGAGGCGATGGGCAGTTGGGCTTTTTCCGCGTCGGTGAGTTTACCCATGACCACCAGCGCTTCGTTGGGCTTACCCAATTCTGATAGCAACCGAGCCTGCTTGCGCAGATACACGACCTTGGTCTTGCGTTTGCCAAGGGGTGTCTGATCGATGGCCTGCTGCATGGTGTAGACCGCCTGGGCGAGTTGGTTCTGCTTGACCTGGCAGTCTGCTTTGCCGTTGAGCGCGAGGATCATGTCCGAGTCCAATTCGTAGGCTTTTTCGTAGCATTCCTGAGCTTGGGACCAATCGCTTTGAGCAAAGTAACTTTGACCCAGGTACAGCCAATACTGCGCGTTGGACGGTTCGAGTTTGACCGCAAGGCTCAAGTGGTCCGCTGCGGTCTTGGGGTCCTTTTGCATCAAGGCGATGTTTCCAGCCAGCAGATGCACCGGCCCCTGATCGGGGTCGAGCTTCAGGGATTTGTCGATGTAGCTTTGGGCGTTGGTCAGATCACCTTTGTCAAAATAAAGTTGGCCGACGAAGAGTTGGCCCGGCGCAAACTCGGGATGTTTCTCTGCGATTGCTTTGGCCTGTGTGATGAGTTTATCCAGATCGATCTTGCCCCGCTGCTGCATGTACTGTTGGCGGAGTGGCTCGAATTGGGCTTCGATGTCTTCGAGGGTCTGCTTCGGTTCCAGAGCAGGATTGTTTTGATCAGGCCCCGGCGCATTTTGCAGAAAGACTGCGCAGAAGATCACAATCGTGAGCATCACCGCCAGCACAATGCCAAAGAGAACGGGGTTATGTCGGATATTGCGTTTTTCTGTCATCGGTACAAGGTACCGCCAACGCAAAGCCGTGTCACTCCTGTCAACCTATTGAATCTTTGCTGTAAGTCGTCTCTTGTTATTGATTTTTGTGTGTGCGGCCACAATGCCATGACAGCATCGTCACTCCCGCGCCCCCGGAAGTTGGGAGTCCAGAGATATATGCAGGCGTACACAGAATGCCACTGGATTCCCGCCTGCGCGGGAATGACGATATGAACAACAATTTCAAGAGTGGTTGATTGGCGTGCTAAGCACACTTGCCCAGCGACTTGCCATCGGACTTGATGGGCTTGGCCTGGTTCTGGGCAGCTTCTTTGGCACACTTGGCTTTGTGGCGCCAGTACTTGATGCCCACGTAAATACCTGCAATAACCAGCAGTCCGCCGATAACACCGATCTGTCCCTGCTTGGCCCACTTCCAGACATTTTCCAGATGGTTCCAGAAAAAGAATCCAGCAAGCATCAATGCGGGAGCCGAGAGCAGACACGCCATGCCGTCAAAGAGCAGCATTTTCCATGCCGGGACGTGGAGTTTGCCAGCTGAGAAATACACCGGCGTTCGGAGTCCGGGCATGAAGCGGGCGACGAAAATCACCTTGCCTCCATGCCGGTCAAAGAACTTCTGTGCCTTGGCCATTTTCTTGTCACACAGATAACGACGCAGGATCGGCAGTTTGCGAATGGGTTCGCCGTATTTGCGACCTAGCATGTAGACGATAAAGTCCGCCCCGATCAGTGAGATGAGTCCGACGGGGAGCATGATGTAGATGTTGGCCTGTCCCGAGCCGCACATGTACCCGCCCCAGATCAGCGGGACATCTTCGGGGATGGGTACGCCAAAGCCACTGATCGTGAGGATCAGGAAAACACCCAGGTAAGACCAGTGAGCTAAAAAAGCTTCCATATCACATCCAGTTTACCCACCCTTGTCCGGCGAGTGACCTAGTACTTTCAATTTTATCCAGGCCAGGGCCTGCTGACGGTCGCACACCGTGCCGTCGAGTTGTGCATCGTACGCTTGATCGAGCCAATCGCCAAACGCCGGGCTGGGCTTCAGTCCCAGTTCGATCAAATCACTACCCCCGACCCACGGCTGGGGATTCACCCCTTGAGCCAATAAAATCGGGACTTGGACTCTCAAATCATCGGCTATGGGGCGGACAATCTGTATCTCTTTCATCGCCTCAAAGAGGATTCGACCTTGAGCAAATCGACTCATCGCCAGGAGTCGTTTTTTGCCTGCGATGCCTAACTCATGCCATTGCATCAGTTTAGCGGTGACGCGCAGGGTGTTGGCCAGGGCATCGCGCTGCTCATTACTCATGGACAGCGCATTGCGCCACTGGGTCATGGTGCGCTCAAAGCCTTGGGCTAAAAAGGGTAATAACTCAAGACCGTTTCGGGCGTGCCGATCCAGCATCCATGCCGCCAGACAGACGGCAGCGTCCACATCCTGGTGATCAGGCAGGGCGCCCAGCGTCGGCAGGGTGACGTCGCGGTGATCCTCGTTGAGTGTGGGACCGTCCAAATGAAGGTCTTGAATGAGTTTAGCTGCCAGTTGACGTTGGACGGGTTCGACGGTGTTGGCAAACATCAGGTCAACTTCAATGCCGATGCGTTCGCGGGAGATCTGCCCCAGGTAGCGCGCGTGATTGCGGATCGCCCGGGCGGTCTTGGTTTCGATCTCAAAGCCCATCCGTGCTGCAAACCGGATGGCACGGAGCAACCTCAAATAATCCTCATTAAATCGTTTGTCCGGGTCCCCGATCGCGCGGATGATGCCCGCCTGCAGGTCTTGCTGCCCGCCGACGTAGTCGATGATTTTATTTTCGATGGGGTCTTCAAACAGGCCGTTGATCGTGAAGTCACGACGCTGGGCGTCATGCTCGGCATCGGTGAATGCCACACCATCTGGCCGGCGTCCGTCGGAGTAGCCCCATTCGGTTCGGAAGGTGGCGACTTCAATGTGACAGCCCATCAGTCGGACCAGCACCACGCCAAAGGCTTCGCCCACGAGTTGCGTGTTGTGGAAGATGGCCGACAACTGCGGCGGGGTGGCAGATGTCGCAACATCATAATCCTTGGGGGCGATCCCCAGCAGCCGATCGCGCACGCAACCCCCAGCCAGGTACGCAACGTGGCCGGCATCCTTGAGGATCAAGATGATTTTCGTGGCGGCATCGAGCATGGGTAGATCGGGTTTCGTGATTCGGGTTTGGGGTTTCGGGTAAAGACTGTGCACTCATGATGGTTCTGGTGTTTTGAACCCGACACCCGATACCCGAATCACGAAACCCGTCAATTCAATCAAAATTCAAAGTCCATCGCCATCAACACCGCGTCTTCACGCAGCGGGCCGGCGACTGCAACATGCTCAGGATGCGGTGCGTAGACTTCCAGCGCTTCCTTGCTTTGAAGCGTCACCAGCAAACCGTGGGTGAAACCCTGTGCACGGTCGGTGAAATTCTTGCCCACCGACAGATGCAGAATGCCGGGGATTTTGCTTTCCAGCGAACGCAGTCCTGCAAGGTGTTCTTCCTGGCGTGCTTCGGTGATCTCTTCGCGGAACTTGATCCAAACCATGTGTTGTACGGGCATGTTGTTGCCTTTCTGTGATTCAATTTTATTTTTACCGCCAAGGCGCCAAGGTCGCCAAGTTAAGAGAGACAAGGCCATGTTTGTTTTATCACATTTAGCCGCATCACTTGTGATGCGCGTCTTGGTTATTGATCAACACAAGCGCCTCGCTAGCGAGGCGGCTAAATATCAAAACACAAATTAATTCACCTGTCTTAACTCTGCGTCCTCTGCGTCTCTGCGGTAAAAATTGTCTTAACGTTTCGTCGCTTCGATTTTCTGGATGATGTTGGTGGTACTGCGTCCTTCGACCAGGCCGACGACGGTCACCTGCCCACCGTAGGATTCGACGAACTCATGGCCGACGACCTTGTCCTTGGTGTAGTCACCGCCTTTGACCAGCACGTCGGGTTTGATTGCTCTCAGCAGGTCCATGGGCGTGTCCTTGTCGAACACGATGACATAGTCCACGCTGGCCAGTTCGCTGAGCACCATCAGGCGGTCATCCTGTTTGTTGACCGGGCGGTCCTTGCCTTTGATCTTGCGGATCGACGCATCGGAGTTCACACCCAACACAAGAATATCGCCCTGTGCCTTGGCCTGGCGGAGATACGCCACGTGGCCGGCATGGAGGATGTCAAAACACCCATTGGTAAAGGCGATTTTCCTGCCTTGCTTGCGGTATGCCGTGACCTCGGGCAGCAGCTGATCCACCGTGCGGATCTTGCCCAGTTCGGCATGTTGTTTCTGGAGTAACGCAATGAGAACCTCATCGAGTTCAATCGGCACGACCCCGAATTTTTCGACTTCCAACCCCGCAGCCACGTTCGATAGACTCACCGCCATCGGCCAGTCCGCCCCGTTAGCAAGAGCTGCAGCGAGCATCGCAATCACCATGTCCCCTGCACCGGTCACGTCATACACGCTCCGCGCTTCAGTCGGGATGGCGATGGGTTTCTTGCCTTTGACCAGCAGCAAGGCGCCGCGCTTGTCCAGCGTCAGCACCACGGTCTGCAATTTGAGTTCACGCAAAAGCGTCTTGGCCATCAGGTCGGTTTCCGATGGCGTCATGCCGGTCGCCAGACACGCTTCGGTGGCATTGGGGGTGATGGTCGTCGCGCCGCGGTACTTGGTGTAATCTTCAATCGCGGCAGGGTCAACCAGCACGGGAACTTGATATTGTTTGGCGGTCTTGATCAGATGCTGACACACCGCAGGCGTCATCGCGCCCTTGTTGTAGTCCTCAATAATCAGCGCGTCGGCACGGGCGATGAGTCGGTCACCCGCTGCCATGAGCTTCTGGGCGATCGTCGGGCTGGCAGGCGATTTGTCTTCGGTGTCGACCCGGAACATTTTCTGAGCATGTCGATGCTGCGCCAGACCCACGAAGTTCTGCTTGATGGTGGTGGGGCGATTGGGGTCATCGATAAGGCCGGTGGTGGTGCAGCCTTTTTCCTTCAGGGACTTTTTGAGGTCAAACCCGTTACGGTCTTTACCGACAATCCCCAGGCAGGAGACCTTGCATCGCAGGGCAATGAGGTCCAGGCAGACGTTGGACGCCCCGCCGGGGACCCACTTCTGGTCTTCAATCGCCAGCACCGGAACCGGCGCGTCAGGCGAGAGACGTTGAGCATTGCCATAGACATAGTGATCGAACATAAAGTCCCCAGCCACGACAATGCGCTTGGCGCGCGCGGGCTTGGGCCACGAGTCGATAAACCGGATCGCCTGATCCACGGAGTTGACGTTTTGAGCGGTCATGAGGCGTATGATAAGCCAAAGCGGGGTAGGGGACTAGTTTATGGTTCTGATACGTTTGATTAGTGGATGATCAAAGCCGTGTCACGCCTGTGGCACGGGTTGCCTTGTCTCACATCGTACGCCTGACCCGTGACTCAGGAGAGTCACGGCTTTGACACATTGCGATATCACAACGACATCACTGGTGAGTGATTCGTGATTCTGTTATGTTTGCTGCATGCGAATTGTGATGCTTGGTGATATTGTTGGAGCGTGTGGCCGCCAGTCGGTTGCGCAGCTCGTCCCGCAGATTCATGAACAGTACAAGCCCGACGTGGTGCTCGCCAATGCCGAGAACACCGCCAACGGTTCGGGACTCACGCCGGATCAGTATCGCAAACTCTGCAAAGCCGGGATCGATGGCATGACGCTCGGTGATCACGCGCTGCGAAAGCGCGAAATCTTCTCCATTTTGCAGGATGAAACCAATATCATCCGCCCGGGCAATCTCCCCGAAGGTGCGCCCGGCAAAGGTTGGATGGCGGTGCAACCTCAGGACGAGAACCTGCCACCGGTGTATGTGATGATCGTGCTGGGCAACATGTTCATGGGACTCAACGCCAATGACCCGTTTGCGTCGGTGGATCGAATGATGGCACAGCTGCCGCGTACCGCCGATGACAATGCGATCATACTCGTGGAGATGCACGCGGAGACCACCAGCGAAAAACAGGCCATGGGCTGGCATCTGAACGGCAAAGTCTCGGCGGTCTTCGGCTCACACACCCATGTCCCCACGGCCGACGCCTGCCTGCTCCCCGATGCCAAACAGGCCAAACGCAAAACGGCTTTCATCTCCGACCTTGGCATGTGCGGTGGGCATGAGTCGGTCATCGGTCGACGCGTGGAACCGGTGTTAACCCACCTGCGAACCGGTGTGTACATGGCATTTGACGTGGCAGACAGAGACCCACGCATCAACGGCATCGTCATCGACATCGACGAAGCCACCGGCTCAGCCACCGGCATCGAACGCTTCACCATGCATGCGGATCGCAACAAGCCACCGTTTATGGCATAACCCCTTCCCGGAAGTCCCCGGAACCCCCCGGAAGTCGTCGTAACTTTACTTGATCTCAACTCAAAGCCGTGTCGCTCCTGCGGCACGGGTTGGTTCATCACGAATAAAAGAACGTTATAGCAGTTCAAATAATTAAACTTCATGCCTTCGTATTTTTCGTCATTCCCGCGCAGGCGGGAATCCAGTGGCATGCAGTCGAAAATTGCAAATTCCACTGGACTCCCGCCTGCG
>PAIY01000108.1 GCA_002704825.1 Phycisphaeraceae bacterium | reverse complement strand
GAAGTTGATGTCGGTGGTTGTGGTGGTGTCACTGCCGGTATCCCCGCCGGTATCGCCCCCGGTATCGCCGCCCGTGTCACCCCCGGAGTTTCCCGTTGACGGTTCGTAGAGTCGGACATTGCTGAAGGCTGCTGCAGCGGTGGGGTTGTTCACATCGTGGTCATTGCCGAAGACCATGTACTGGGTGTAACCGGTGAAGTATTGGCCGACGTTGATGGTGTAATGCACAGTGCCTTGGGCGGTGGTGTAGGTGTCGAAATCCTGGATGCCCCAGTTTTGCGTGCCGAAGACTTTGAAGAACTTGTCGCCACTGAGTCCCAGGTCGTTGTCAAAACCGATGCCCTGGACTTCACCTTCAGCGGTTGAGGTGAAGTCGAATTCAAGGATGGTCTCAGCGGTGACATTGTGATTGATGAGCACCTGTTTCCAGGTATTGCCGGAGACTGAAAGTTGGGCGCCGGCATTGGTGACGGCATAGCTCTTGGTGATGTCCTGGTTGGGGTCGTAGCTGTTGACGGTGTAGTCGTTGAAGTTGATCGAGCCGTCATCCGTGTCACCGCCTGTATCACCACCGGTGTCGCCGCCTGTATCAGTGGTGTCTTCGTAGATGGTGACGTTGGCAAAAAAGTTGTTACCGTTCGCGCCATAGACATCGTGATCCATGCCGAAGGTCAGGTAGTTGAACTGGCCGGTGAAGAAGTCGCCGACATTGATGGTGTAGTGTTTCCAGTTGCCAGCGCTGGCGTCGTATTGATCGACACTGGAGATGCCCCAGTCGTTTTGCGTGCCATAGAGTTGGAAGAAGGTTTCAGGGCTGAGGGTGTCATCGGTGTCGAAGCCGATGCCGTGGATTTCGCCTTGTTGGGTGGACTTGAAGTCGAACTCAATGACGGTGTTGGCGGTAATGTTGTAATTCAACGCAGTTTTTTTCCAATTGTTACCAAATTGGTACAACGTTTGGCCCAAATCCTGCGATTGAGTGTCCCCCGAGACATCCTGATGCGATCCGTTGTAGGAGGTGATGCTGGTCGAATCGAAGTCCACGACAACGGCATTGGCTGCAAGCGAGGACTCGGGTGTGACGCTGCTCAGGAGTTGGCGGTTTTCCAGTCCGTCAATCCACATGTTCCGCCGCGCCGCCAGGTAGCTGGTTTGCTGCCGGTGTCTGCGCGCCTTGGCGACGGACTTACAGATACGCCGCAATTTGGGCGACACGCGTGTGCGCCAATGGTGCCAAAAAAGATTCCAGTTCAAGCGTCTTCCTCCGATCCCCTCGATCAGAAGCCTTTCGTCCCCTCAGACGTTCAGCTTCGCGTCAGTCGTCGTGCATGCTGAGAACAGGATGCAATCGTACTGAGTATGTCTGCTCCGATAAGCACAAACAAGAGCAAACTACCCCAAACAGAGGAGTTACAGTATTTAAAGGTGGGGTTGTAACGATTAAGTGGATGCAATAAACGGTTTGGCTATGACGTTAAACCAATTGTGTCGACATTGATCCGAAATGAAACCGACATTTAGATTTGTGAGCAAATGTCGAAAAGACACAATGTTAAAAACACAGAAAACTGTTTTTTAACGGAAATCTGACCGATATAATACAGAACGGCATGTGGCTCGCACGGTTCAATCGCATGCCGATTTGTGAAAGGAAGCTGCCATGTCCACACAGCAGTGGCGTAAGACGCTGATTTTCATGTCACTGTTTCTGGCGGTGGCCTGGTCGGTGATGGGTTTTGCCCCCAATCAATCGCTCGCAGATCAATACGAAATAGACTATTTCCCTGCACCCACCCAGCAGGAAATTCAGGATCGCTTGCGCTTGGTCAATCAAAGACGCGCAGAGTTGCAGCAGCAAAAGGAACTTACGGGTTCCTGAATGGATGTCAGTCGTCCATCATTCTTTTGAAGTCACACAAAATCAGCGTGATTCGTACATCTGGTTGGTACTGAGTTGACAGAGCACCCTGAATTATTATCATATGGGCCGCGCATTGGTTAAAGACCGCCAAACAATTCAGCCTCCTTAGCTCAATTGGCAGAGCAGCTGACTCTTAATCAGCGGGTTCAAGGTTCGAGTCCTTGAGGAGGCATTTAAGCAAGGCTTCGCATTGTCTTGCAAATCTTCGCATTTCTCTTGATTTACCAAAGAGTTACGAACGATGCTTTCCGAGTTTTCATCCTGCGAATCGTCGCAGGGTGTCGCACCGGATGGCACTGTTTCGCGCGCTAACAGGTGTCGTTTGGGGTGAGGTTTTTCAGCTATAGCCGTTCAGACCATCTGCAGGGATATCATCAAGCGTACGAAAACTTTTTGCTTGGCAAATATCACGTATAGATTTCCAGGTATGACCTGCCTTTCAAATGCGTCCATTATCAAGAGATGCCCGCATACATCTTGGGCAATGCTTGAGGGGCAGATCAGTTTGATGTGGAGTTTCAATTCAGAACATTTACACTGACTGCTGCGTGTTGCGGGGGCAGATCTGATGACCCATGTTTCATGTAATTTCCGCTATGACATCATTTTCATTGCTGTTGGGTTGAAAATTGTGAAGTTGGATATTGACTTTTCTAAACGTAACGAATACGATTCTAAACGTTACGAAAATGTTTTGGTTTCTTGAAATGGACGAACAGTCGATGCCGACAATGACCCGACAAGGTAAGCGGACGAAGGTTTCGCTCAAGGACATTGCCCGTGAGGCGCAATGTTCGATTGCTGTGGCATCGACGGTTCTCAATGCCACCAAGGGCTGCTCGGTGGTCAGTGACAGTCTCCGGGAGCGGGTTCAAACAGTCGCCAAGCGTTTGAACTACCGCCCGCATTTTGCCAGCCAATCTTTGATTCGAGGTCGGACCAATACGCTTGGCGTGTACAACCCGCCGGGCCATCGCAATGGGGTGGGGGATGGCTATGCCGGTCGCCTGCTCGATGGTATCGAGTTGGAATGCCTGGAGCATGGCTATGACTTGTTGCTGACCAATCGTGTCAATGAAGGCTCGGGTGAAACCTGTCTCAAGAAGTTGGCTGAGCAGCGTGTCGATGGTCTGATTATTTTCCGCAGTAGTTTGTGCAGCGATTGGTTGCCGACACTCAAGAGCTTCGCCAATCGCGTGGTCTTGATGGATGCCGAAGCGGTTCATGAGCCTTTTCATTCGGTGGTATTCGATAACGCCGGTGCCATTGGTAAAGCAGTTGAATACCTGGCTGAACTTGGGCATAGGCGTATTGGTTTTCTGGGGACATGTCTGGATAAGCCGCAGGCGCCGTGGCTGCTGCGTCAGGAAGGCTACGTGAAGGCGATACGTGCTTTGGGGTTACCTCAGGATGATTGTCTGATTCACGACCGCAATACATCATCTGTACAGATGAGTATTGATGACCAGTTCTGTCAGGCCGAAGGCACGTTGGGTATGCAGTATTTTCTGAATCTCAGCCCTGCTGATCGGCCAACCGCTGTGATTGGTTATAACGATTTGGTTGCAGTCAATGCGCTACGTGAATGCCTTAAACAAGGACTCCGTGTCCCTCAGGATATGAGCGTCATCGGCATGGGTGATTCAGAACGTTGTGAATACCTGATTCCCGGTCTGACATCGCTCCGCCATCCGCTTGAAGAAATGGGGCAGTGTGCTGCCAGGTTTTTGATTGAAGTGATTGAGTCGAAACAAGAACCCCAGAAACCACTATGCGTTGAACCATTTTCAGCAAACCTGGTGTGTCGGGATTCTGTAATGCATATTTGAGTTACTCAGCAATATCAATTAATTGGGTATTGCTTGTTGAGTTTCGAAATTTCGAAACGTTTAGAAAGAGGCCCGGTATGATTAATGTTTCAATGAAGCCATCAAGCAGGCAACACAAAATGGCTAAGCAGGCCTTTACACTTATTGAGTTGCTTGTGGTGATCTCGATTATTTCGATACTCATCAGCATTCTGCTGCCTGCTCTGGGCAAGGCACGCAAATCGGCAAGGACTTTGACGTGTACCAATCTGCTACGCCAATATGGGATGATCAGTGAAGCCTACAGTGCTCAGAATAAGGGTTATTATCCGCCACTAAGTCAACCTCTACCCGGCGTGTCCAATTCGTCATGGGCGATCAATCCTGAACTCAAAGCATTGATGAGTGTCAATGATTTAGCAGATAAATGGTGGTGGGGACGCAACAAGGTCTGCCCGGACGCCAGGGCCGCATTGGTCAATCAATGGGGGCAGACATTGGATGGCAATATTGCCCGTGCTTATGGCATGAGTCCCGGCAAGAACTGGTCCACCGACAAAGATATGCTCTGGTGGAACAATTACCGTGGCATTCGTAATACCGATCCCATTCAACCCAATCGTACGCTCTGGTTTGCCGATGCCAAGAATGCCGAAGTGACGCGAGCAGGTTCTGATTACAGTTCCTACTGGGATTTATTTGGGGATGATCCGTCAACCCACTACAACGAAATGCTTGCGTATCGACACGATGATCGGGCGAATCTGGTCTTCTACGATGGTCATGCCAAGACCATGAACAAGCAGGACGTGTATCCCAATGATGCACTCTGGTATATCAAGAAAAATCCCTGATTCGCTTGAACCCAATCGATTAATCCGTGATCCATTTTGTGATCGTTTGTGTATGCCTGTCACGATTGTCTGATATGGATAATCCAGTTGTTGATTGCTTTGATTGGAAACACCTGATGAAGTTGATGTGTTTTAAAATGGTCTTTCCTGTTCTGTTTGTTCTGTTGATGGCAACGTCTGTCAATGGTCAGTCATTACCTAACGGCTTTTCCAGGGATAGCCGCGGCGCGATTCGGGTGATGGATATACGTATGTATCCGGTTCACTACAATCCCAAGTGGTACAGTGCAGCCTATACATATGATTCCAACTTCAACAACATGGATAACGTCGCACTGGATGGTTGGCAGTTTACAAGTCAATTACAGACCAAGGATGATTTTCAGTTTGTCCTGAAAAATAAGGTTGTTTCCAGCGACAAAGATAAAGCCATCACCTGGCATATTGATGCTCAATCCACGCAGCCTGTTCCGACGCGCTTGTTCGCATTGTCGATTGATTTACCCGTGAGTCGCTTTGCAGGAATGCAGTTGAAAGTGCAGCATCGAACCGTCACCTTGCCTGCTGTACAGCAGGAAAATCCATTGATTCTTTCCGGCGCCCGTGAAGTACGCTTGATCCAGATCCCGACACCCCAGGGGCCGATTCTGCTCAGTGGGTTCTGGGATGTGGAAATTCTGGATCGTCGCAAATGGAAAACCAATGCCTACACCATGCGTCTGTACTTCAAAGAAAACAGGGGCATGTTATCGCAGTCGTCGTTTGATATTCGTATTGCTGCAGGTCAGTACCAATGTTTCCCGCTGGATATTGCAGACCATTGCAATATGGGCTTCAAAGATGATGTGGCTGATGACAGGCAAGGTGGATGGACAGATCAGGGACCAGGCAATGATCTCTCTGCATTGAAACCTGGCGTTTATGACTTTGGTGGGATCAAGATGAACGTGATTGATCCTGCTCAGAACCATGGCAAATCCAGCATGGTTTTTGGCTTTGACAAGCGTCCCTTTGATTTGAAGCAGGCGCGTATCACATTGCCCGCTGGTCAGCGCGCATCACAGGCACGCACTCTCTTTGTCATGCACTCAGCTGCATGGGCCAAATCGCTGGCACCTGATAAACCCATTGGCATCTTCCGTGCTTCATTTACAGATGGCAGCACGCTTGATATCCCCGTGCGCAGTGGCAAGGATCTGGGCGACTGGTGGAATCCGACAGACAAAGACAATGGGCGTGTCGTCTGGTCAGCGCCCAATGGTCGTTCGTTGGTTGGAGTTTATCTATCCCGCTATGAATTGCCTGCAGGCAAAACACTTGAACAATTGGAAATCCGATCAAACAACCGATGTGTCTGGGGCGTGCTGGCGATGACGTTATGTTCCCAAGATGCCCCTTTGCCATCCGTCGAGCAAACACCATTGACCATTTCTGCAGGCCAGGATTGGAAGCCAATCAACTGGACACAGGAAGTCGAACCCGGCAGCATCATGGATCTTTCCACCCAATACACTCAGCAGGAAGCTGGTAAGTGGGGACGCGTGGTGGTTCGTGGTCGGCACTTCGAATTTGAAAACCGTCCGGGTGTACCGGTTCGGTTTCATGGCGTGAACCTCGGCTTTGATAGTTGCTTCATGTCACATGAAGGTTCGCAGCGTTTGGCCCGTCAACTCCAGTCACTGGGTTACAACATTGCTCGGTTGCATCACTTTGACCGATCGATTCTCGATCCCAACGGGCCCAACAGTCACACCATTGATCAGGATCAGGCGGACAAGTTTTTCTATCTGATCGCACAGTTGAAAAAGCATGGCATCTATATCACATGGGACTTGTACTCCTATCGCGGATTCCGAGCAGAAGATTCACAACTGAACCGTGATTATTTCCGCGAGATCAAATCCTTGATCCTGGTAGATGAAAAAGCACGCAAAGCGCTCACTGATTTTGCTCAGGTTTTACTGACGCAAACCAATCCATACACAGGGATGGCGCTTGCTGATGATCCGGTGTTGGCAACGACATCCACGATGAACGAGGACTTTCTGATCCCGCATTGGAACAAGTATCCCGATGTTGCCAAGCTCATTCGCAAAGCTTATGCCGATTGGGTCAAAGTCAATGCGCCGCAGGCTGATCCTGATCGCGTGGGGACCGCCTTGTTTACCAAGTTCATGTATGAGACGGCCACAGAGACACATCGCAGTCTACAGCGGTCTCTTAAGCAGATGAACGTCAAGACGCCGTTTACAGCCAACAACTATGACCGGTTGCTTGCAGCCAATGGTTTGTATGATGCGTTTGGGTATGTTGATAATCACTTTTACCATGACCATCCGGCATTTGTGAATCGTCCGTGGTCATTGCCGTACTCTTTTTCATGTGCATCATCGGTTCGACAGATGACAAGTAGCCTGCGTTTGCAGTTTCCCGTGCGTCGTTTGGATAAGCCGTTTTCGATCACTGAATACAGTTATGTAATGCCCAATCCGTATCGTGCTGAAGGCGGCGCGTTGGTGGGAGCCTATGCTGCCTTTCAGGATTGGGATATGCTTTGTCGCTTTTACTGGGGCGGTGGGAAGATTGATCTGGTCACCAAGCCCGGACACATGGAAGGATTCAGTGTTGTCAATGATCCGATTGCTTTGATGTCAGAGCGTTTGATCAATCTGCTGTTTCGTCGCGCGGATGTTGCTAAAGCAAAGAACACGGTTGCATATGTGGTCGATCCAGAGCTTGTGTTCGTCGAAGGCAAGGATATGGCCACACATCCCGATGCTTACGCACAGGTGGGGTTGATCACTGGCACGGGGACCGTGACACGGTCACACATATCGGCACAATTGCCGTCTGACACGACAGCATTGTGTGGTGATCAAGCTTTGACAGACGAATTACACACTTCACTGCCATTCATCGACCAGCAGTCAAACTTACTCAATGCCTTGTCAAAGCTCAGTGTGGTTGATGAGGGTCTGTTTGATCCTGCCGGGGGACGCTATACAAGTGATACCGGTGAGATTCAGCTGGCAACAAAAGAAGGTCGCTTCCATATCCACACGCTCAAAACCGAAGCAATTGTGTTGGCAGATATGGGCTCCTGCACTGGCAAGCGGTTGATGTTGGAAAATGTCTCCGGCCCTGTCACTGTCAGTGTCTCGGCGATGGATGACAAGCCTTTGCAAACCTCGCGGCGAATCCTGATGATGCATTTAACCAATGTGCTTAACAATCAAATGAAGTTCCGTGATCAACATGGTCGTGTTTTGGAAGCATGGGGAACATTGCCATTGATGGTCAAGAAGGGAACCGCAACGATCAGTCTGTTGCTTGACAATCCAGCAGACATGAAAGTCTTTGCGGTTGATCTGTCGGGCAAACGCATTGCAGAGATTTCAACATCAACCAAAGGCGGCAAGCAATTGACCTTCATTGCCGATACCCATGCCAGTGGCAATGAGGGTGTCCTTGCCTATGAACTGATTCGCCAGTGAGAGATTGCGACAGGCGTTGTATTCACAGCTGCATTTGTGAATGCTGGCAGGACATCTCAGATGCTCGCTTCAGATATTGATCAAGGTCTTCGATCGCCAGTTCATCAATCATTTCTCGCGCACTCACATGTTCGTGGTCGCTGGTGATGGCTACCGCGCCGAGATGGCCCGGATCGTGAATGTGAACTTTTCGCCCATAGCGTGTTTTGAGTTGTTTGAGTTTGGTATCGTTGAAATCCAAATGAACCAGAACCCGGTCCAGATTGATATTGGCTGAAATGTAATTCTGGTAATTGGTTGTCTGTGCGATGCATTCACCTGTGGGTAAGGTGATCCCGCTACTCAGTCCACTGATACTGGATGCCAGGGGGCAACGGCATTGGTAGGCCCAGAACGGTTGCATCAACCCGCCGTGATACATGGACGTGAAAATCAGCAGGTCCAAATTGGCTTGAGCGTACAGATTCATCAGATCCAGAAAATTCAGGTCAAAACAGGTGATCAAACCCAGACGCCCCAATCGCGTGTCAATGATTCCCGGCGAACAACCCGGTTCAAAACCACGGTCTATTTCTCTGGGCGTCAATTTGCATTTGTCATAGCAACCGATGACCTCGCCCCGGTCAAGGATCATGGCGGAGTTATGCCAGTTACCTGCTTGGTCCTGACGCGTGTGCGGGTATATCACCATGCACTGGTGTGTTCGTGATCGATTCTGGAAATGTTCGCAGATGGCCTTACCTCGGTACCTGTAAAATGCATATAGGCTTTCGATGGATTGGTTGTGCCAGCGATCACAATTCTCCGGCAGAAGTATCAAGTCGGGTTGATCTGCCCATAAAGGTGCCAACGTTTTGTCCCAATGGGTGATGGTTTGTTGGATCTGTTCGTCCAATGACATCGGTTCGGTAAACGATGGGCTGGGTGATGAGGTGATACCAATTTGAATATGATTTGCCATGAGTTCAGGCCTTTACATCGAGAAATTGGATTTGATAGTCAAGTTGTTTTTGTTGTTTGGGCGACCATGCAATCTGGACTTGCGCGGTCTGGACGATGCTGCCATAGGCCGGTGCATACCATTGCGGCTGGACGCGCAGTCCAGCAATGGGGGTGTTGATGATCATTTCTGCCAGCGGTTGCTTGCCAATTTGAAATACAAGTCGATTTTGCGTGGATCTTTGAACCGTGATCTCCGGTGCCAGCAGATAGCGTGCGTAGGCTTTGTCATCATCATCAGCAGCAGGGGGGCGGCTTGAAAGACTCTCGACCCGATCCGCAATGGAGAGTAGGTTGCTGCTCAATGCATATGACAATGACCGGGAGACTTGCCACTGTTGGGTTTGGGTTGTTTGTGTGTAATGTCCTGCATACTGCCATGCGTGATCTGTCATCGAGCAGTCAAGCGTTTGGGCTTGGGCTTGATCGGTGACCGTCCATAAGCCTTCAAAACTTTCAGCATCATATTGATGCATGGGGCAGTCGTTGATTTGAATGGTGTTGTGCATCTGAATACTGCGAAACAGATTTCGCATCTTAAAATCGCTGGAATAGCGGTAAGTACCCGCGTCGACAAACAGGTCATGGCCTTGCCAGTTCACTGTGTAAGCCAGCGCATCGCAATGAGCGTGGCCGCCGCGTTCAGCTGGATGCAGTTGTGCATTGCGTAGCAGCAGATTCAGTTGGTTGGTTTTGATGCCGTAGTACCCAGCATGTGGGTAGCGAATCAAACGGCTTGGATTGTGATCTGTTCCCTGAGATTCAGGAATCTTTCCCGTCCAGATGATGGCTTCTGCTGCATAGTCGGATGTACATGCTGGGATAGCAGGTTCATCCAGAACACATCGACCCACGGCAACGAGGGCACGGTGATCCCGTACATCGCTTTGCTCGAACGTTGTAAACTGGATCAAGCGACCGTTATCGTTGTCGCCAAAGAGTGGCACGTGTCCGTTGTTCTGGGTGATGTCATCAGTGAACGCGATCGCTTTGCCAAGTTTTGTTTTGACAAGATCGGGTAGTGGCATATCAGCCTGTTTGGCTTGCTGGTAGGCCCAGAGCATCATCTCCGTGGACAGGCGATGGTAGTTGGTAGCATTCTCAAAGCACACGCCATCGTCAAGCCATTGTTCGTCGACTTCGTAGATCAACTCTTTTCTGGCGAACTCAAGCCATTGCTCGCCTTCAGGCAAATGGCGAAACATCAATCCAAGTCCCAATAAACCGACCAGGTTGGTCAGGTAGTGATTGTTGCGAAAGCCGTTGTCATCCACTTCCAGATGTGCTGCAATGAAGCGGCCGTGTTGGAAGAGCAGGCGGATGACTGGTTTGAGTTGGCTTGTCTTCCATGCGTTGATCGTCAGACTTATCCCAACCATGATGTTGATCGCGCGCATGGCCACATTCATGGCACAGAACCAGTTCACACCCATCGGCCAGGGATTGGATTTGTGCCAGTCCGTGATCACATCAATGAGCTCGTGGGCATCCTCACGTGCTGGAGCAAGCTGACTCGCCAGACCCAGTGTCGGCAACCACATGAGATTGGACAGGTCCCATGGGTATTTGATTTCTCGATCGCTGTTGGGATTGACAATTTCATCAAAGGCTTTGCGTCCGGCTTGAATGTAGTCCATCGCATCCGGCCAGCGATAACCACTGAGCGCATCACGATGCCAGTCGATGTTGTGACCATGCGGCAATGAGGTGTCGCCCAGCAGCAGAAGCTGGTGCGACCTTGCACGGTCTGCTGCGGCCAGAATTCTGGAGCATGTATCCGAAGCATGCTTAGTCAGTATTGCCGTGCGCTGTTCCCAAATCCGGCTGTCCAGCCCAGCCTGCTTGAATAGCGCATGGATCGATGCTGAACGCACGTCGTCGAGTTCCCTTGGCAAAGGCTTGTCACGGTCGAACAATCGTGCTTGTCGCCAGGTTTTTAATCCGTCTAGCCTTGCATCAGAAATGAGTGAAATAGGGAACATAATATTTAACCATCAAATTTAAAAGATTGATTAAAATATAGCAAAAAACGTTGACACTGGCAATTGTTTTGAATATTATCTTTTAACGATCAAAAAAAGGAGCGTGGATGTCAACCCTGCAATTAATTGCCAAGAAAGCCGGTGTCTCGGCACAGACGGTTTCGAATGTGCTCAGTGGCCGAGGTGTCTCAAAGCGGCGTGACGCCATTGAACGAGCCAAGCGCATTTTGCAGATCGCTGATGAGTTGGGTTATCGCCCCGACGCTGCAGCCAGGGCGATTCGTTCAGGCCGGACGTTGCAAATTGGTGTGGTGATTCGTAATGACAGGTATCATCCCCTTTGTCACCAGTTGGCGTTTGAGTCCATACTTGGTTTGAATGAAGGGTTGCTTGAGCAGGGGTATGTACTCTCGATTATCCGTGTGATGGATCTTGAATCTGAGCGCATGGCTCAGTCGCGTGCAATGCGTGAGAACCTGCTTGATGGCGTGGTGGCTCTGAGCTATTTGCCGGACTGGGTCGAGAAGCGTTTGTCGGATCACTTTGAACATGTGATCTGGGCGGACAGCAATATCTGGCTTCCGGAAAACTGCATTCGACGAGATGAAAAAGAAGCAGGCATGCTTGCTGCCAAAGCTGCTGTGAATCTGGGTTACAAGAAAATGGTCTGGACTGGCGAGCGTCTGGATTCAGGTCACTATTCTGATATACAACGTTGGGCGGGGGTGAAGGAAGTCGCCCAGCAGCATGGTTGTACGGTGACGCATTGCAATGGAGCTGAGGCCGTCGGAGATCAGGCTTTTGCGTTGCTTGACTCATTGAATCGCCAAACCGTCGTGCTGGCATATGACGTTTACCACGCACGTCGGATTGTCGCGGCAGGGCAGACTTTAGGGATGTCGCCCGGGTATGACTACGGCTTGATATGTTGTGATGATTCGCAAACGACGCAATCGCACTGGCCGAGTTTAAGCCGTGTGTCGTTTGATCGTTATGAGTTGGGCTATCAGGCAGCGCAGATGCTGCTTCAGTCACTTCCCGGAAGTGGTGTGCAGCGGGCGGGGCGTCCTGCACCATCGCGCATGATCTCCGGCCAATGGTTCCTTGGAGGATGTACGGCCTGGGGGCCTGACTATCAACCTGTCAGATAATACCGTAATCAGCAATATTAATATGTTCACGAGTAGTACGGTAATCAATCCACGTATATGCATATCGTTCAGGAAGGATAAGTCGATGGATTTTAAAATGACTACTCAACAATTAAATAGTAAAGGTCGCAAAAGCCGACCCGGAACGGGTGTTGGCTTTACGCTTATTGAACTCCTGGTTGTGATCAGCATTGTTTCGCTGTTGATCGCAATCCTGACCCCCGCGTTGGCGAAGGCACGTAAATCGGCGCAGACGGCAACCTGTCTGTCAAGCTTGCGCCAGATTGGTACGGGGATGGGATCATATGATGCGGACTATAAGACCTGGCCGATGAATGCGGTGTATGACGGGTCTGGAAACATCATTGAAAACCAGCTTTGGTATCGCCGCTTGTTCAAGCATCTGCAAATCAATTCCAATGAGATTAAGCTCGCCCAAACCAGTATGCGAGGTTGGTACTGGTGCCCCACAGCGGAAGTGATCTATGGTGGTGGCTTTCCCTATCAGCATTATGGATACAACCCAAAGGTGTCCAGTTCCAAATGGAACTATCAGCCGCTGCAGTGTGTCCAGCCGTCAAACTATTTTCTGATTGGTGAACTTAACGGGAATCGAAGCACCGTTGCTGTGGGGACCAGCACGTCCTCCATGCCGGTGTACGGTGCCAATGAAGTTGGTAATTACCGTCTGACTCATCAAGGGGGTAAGGGATCAGGCGGTTATCTCTATGTTGATTATCACGTCAAGAATATCTCTGGAAATATCAATGGAACATATGATCCGGAAGATATCAAGAAGTACTGGCAGTGGTGGTGAACCACTCTATTTGAAAGGTTTTTTTGTCATGTCGAGTATCAAGTCATTTACGTACACCCTGGCTTGCCTGGTTTGTCTATGTATGTTGGCAACGACCTATGGTAGCGAAGCTGTGAAAGACGGTTTGATTTTCTATGCTCCCATGGATGGATCTGCCGCTGCGACTGAGGCCAAGGGCGATCCTGATCCTGTCAAAGCCAGGGACGTTAGTTTTGTGGATGGGAAATTTGGTAAAGCTGTTCTGGTCAAGGATAAGGCGCATCTGCGTTACCGCGGTGGTGCGAACTTCCAGTTTGCTCAGGGTACCGTGGCCATGTGGATCAAGAGCAATAAGCCCTGGAACAGCGGCATGAAACTGTTCTTCAAAGGCTGGGCTGATGATTGGAATCGCAATTCGATCTACATCCAGACTACTGCCTATTCACAGTTACGTGTCTGGCTATGGAGTGCTGAGAAAGAACAGACAACGGTTCGCAGCCCCAACGGCATTAGCTACAAAGCCGATCAGTGGTATCACCTGGCAGTCACCTTCACGGATGGACAGGTCAAGGTGTATGTCGATGGCCAGGAGATCAGCTACGGCGTGGCGTCCGACGCGACATTGGAAATGCCTTTGGCAGAACTGAAGTATTTTATGATCGGCTGCGATTACACACCTGATGCTGTACTTGATGGTGCCATTGATGAATTGCGTATCTACAATAAACCGTTGGATGCAGATGGGATCAAGCAACTGCACGCATATGTTCCTCAATGATTGAAATAGATTAATGATTCGGGGACGGTATCGATTCGTGGTGCCGTTCCCTGTTTTTTAAACGTTGCCAATGTTCATGGGAACGCTGAGTACGTTGAAAGCTGATTGATATTGTTTTTTCGTAATCTGGATAGTGATATGTTCAAGTGTCCCACGCATGGGAATCAACACGGTTGGCTGACTTTTTTTGCATCATTCCTGCTCATGGTTGGTTCGCTGCAGGCTCAGCAGGCAGTGCCGTTGGAGTCAGCAAAGCCTTTGAATCTTGCTGCGCAGTATGCAACGGATTTGAATGCCGTTTACACGCAGTGTTCGGCAACGCAGACGCGATATTGTCTCAATGGTGTCTGGCAGATTTCACTGTTTGAGAAGCCGATCTCGCAACTGCCAGCTGAATCATCCATGGGTTATGTCCTGGTGCCTTCATCATGGATGCACACGGATGCGTTTCCAATCCAAGGCGGAAAATTCGATAAAGGTTCCTGGCAAGGCAAAGATATATGGGATGGCAAACCCATGTCGAATTTTGTCAACGCCTGGTACCGAAAGCAATTCAAATGGCCTGCCGATGTTGATGTTGCCAGGACGCATCTACTCATTGACCGGGTCACCATGAATGCCCAGGTCTATTTCAATGGCAAGTTACTCGGTGACCTCAATGAATGGGATGCACCAAGGCAGTTTGATGTGACACATCTGATTCGCAAAGATCAGATCAACGAAGTGCTTGTGTCGGTCAATGCTGTTCCTGAAGGTGATGTCAATTTGTTTCTCGGTGCTGAGCAGACCATGCAGGTCAAATCAAAAGCGCAGCTTCGCGGTCTGACAGGCGATGTGTACCTTGTATGTGATCAACCGTCATCTGTCGAGCTTCAGGATACGTTTATACAAACCTCGGTTCGAAAAAAGCAGATTACTGTTAATGTCGATCTGGTATCTCAAGCTCCAATGTCAGGTCGGTTTCAAGTCGAAATCCGTGATGCTACTGGCAAGATCGTCAAGACGTTTGCTGGTCAACATACACTGACAAAGGGATCGCAAACGATAACGGTGTCCGACACATGGGATAACCCAACCTACTGGAACCAATCCAATCCGTATTTGTATTCTGCGACAGTTCGTATTTCTCAAGATGATCAACTGCTTGTCGAATCTCTGCCCATTACGTTTGGCTTTCGGGAACTTTGGGTGGATGGTCGAGAGATTTTGCTTAACGGCAATCCAATTTACTTTCGTGCGTTTCATCACGCGCCGCATGAGTCGTTGGTCTCTTCTTCTGCTGCCAGAACAATTCGCAAAATCAAGCTGTATCGCAACGCCGGTTTTAATACCATCCAGTTTGGTTCAGAAGGCATTAGGCGGCGTGGCCATGCCGCCCAACAATATCAGCAGGTACTTGAATTGGCGGACAAGCAAGGGCTTTTCGTTCTCATGCCCGTGTTGCCGGTCTATTCGGTGGATTGGTCCAGTCCGCAGGAACAGAAAATCTGGCAGCGCAACACTTCAGCATTGATCACGAAGCATCGCAATCACCCATCACTTGTCGCATGGTCTTTGAATTTTAATTTGCTGGGTTATCCCTGGGATATGTTTCCCGGTGGATGGGCCGATGGTTATGTCCCGCCGGATACGGTGTTGAACCTGGGGACCAAACGTCAGCAGGCCATCGCATCCGAGCAGTTTGTTGCATCATTGGATCAGACACGGATCATCTACCATCATGCGGGCGGCAATTTCGGGCAGATGATGACATCCAACTTCTACCCCAATTGGGCACCTGCTGAAGAGTTGGCCAACTATCCTTCCAAATGGGCAAAGACGGGTAATAAACCCCTGATGACCGTCGAACACGGCGTTGGCATCGTACTCGACTATCTGCGTGGTCGCGTGGGCAACTACAACGATGTCCGATGGACCGAACCACTGGAAGCTGAATACGCTGCCATGTTCCTTGGTGAGCAAGCCTATGAGTTGCAGTCCAATGATTACCTGCAACTTATTACCGACAATGCGACGGATGAAAAAACCGCCATGACGGACAAGTACAACGTCAACAGTTCGTACTTCTGGGGACATGCTCTGCATATCAACGACATGGTCGGGCAGGTTAGCCAGATGTTCAGTCAACACGTGATCAAGAACTGGCGAACCTATGGCGTAACAGGATTTGTCCCACATGGTGTGTTCAAAGAACTGGTTGGTAAACAGTTCGAACCCTGGCATGGTCCAAGTGTGCGCTATGTCTACGATGATCTGACCACCCCGGGCGCCAAGCCATTGACCGACTACTGGCCATTGGATCACAGTGATCTGACTGACGTGGGGCAGGGCTATGCCAACGTGTTGTCCGAGAGATTGATTTACATTGGTGGCTCTGCCGAGTTAGGCTTTGAAGATCAGACGCATACTTACTTCTCAGATCAAGCACTCCAAAAACAGTTGGTCATCATCAACGATTCAGCAATGCGCTTTGAGCAACAGATTCAATGGGAACTCTACAATCCAAATAGCAAGACCGTCGTGACACATGGGACGCTTGATGTGTCCGTCAATGCTGGCAAACGTGGATTTGTACCATTTGAAGTTGCTTTGCCAACCGTGTCACATCCGACCAGCATGCTGCTTCGACTTCGTGCGGATCAAGTCGAGACACAACCCATTTGCATGCTCGATCTCGCTGTGACAGTTTATCCAAGGCAGTCAAAACCACCTGTATCCAAGCAGTTTCTTGCGATTGATCCGGCTGGCAAAACCACGGCCATGCTCAAAAAAGCCGGGCAACGTGTTCAAGCCTATCGTCCGGGGATGGACATTGCTTCTGATTGTGTGTTGGTGCTTGGCCAGGACGCGCTTGCCAATGAGACTGCTTTGCCGGTTGAATTTCTTGAGGCCATCAATCAAGGGCAGAACTTGCTGGTTTTTGCCCAGCGTGATTTGTCAGTCTTTCATCTGCGGATGCTCGATCGTGGTGTGCGACGTGCCTTTTTGCCGACTTTGCCCAATGACATGCTGCGCGATCTGAGTGATGAGCAGCTCTCACATTGGCGTGGACCAGCCGGCCTGCGTGATCCATACCCGGATAAACAGGTGACTACGCCCACAAAGTATCCATCCCTGCCATGGGTTTGGGGCAACCAGAACAACCTGGCAAGTGCAGCCATCCAAAAGCCCCAGACTGGCGCTTTTGAATCATGGATTCAATGCGCGTTTGATTTGGATTACAGCCTGCTTTTGTCAGTAAGACAAGGACGTGGGCAAATCATCTTCTGCCAATTGCTCGTTGAGTCACGTTATGGTTTGGATCCTGTTGCAACCCTGTTGATGGATCGTCTATTGCGTGAAGCAGTCTCAAAACAGGTCAATGTTCATAAGCCAGTTTATCTCACTGCCGACAACAAGTTTCAAGAGTTGATTGATCAGTGGGGGCTTGAATATACAACTGAATTGGCACATGACATCCAAGTCTGGCTGGCAACGCAATCTCCTGATTCACAGCAACAACAAGGAATGCGTTCCTTTGCCCAAAAGGGGGGCACGGTGATTTTGCTTGGTGCTGATGCCTTGAATGATTTAACTTGGCTTGATCCAAAGATTCGTCAAACCAAGGCATGGCGATGCCGCGCTCGCATCCTTGACACCAATGCATTTGGGCATGGATTGAGTCTTTCAGATTTTAACTTCAAGGATGATCTGAATCGTTATCCGGTTCCCGTCTCTGATGCGATCATGCCATGGACCAAACCTGCCATCGTCTCCTCAATGACGATGGGCAGCGGACAGTTCATCTTCATGTCAATTAGCCCACTGGATTGGCTCAAACGTTCGGTAACACCGGAGCGGATGACGCGTAACGCTACCAAGACCATGCGCATCCTCTCGAATCTGATTGATCGCAACGGCGGAGGATTCAAGGGCATTGCTGAGTATGCGATGTCCAATTCAACCCGTCAGATTCAATTACCATCACAGTGGCAATTCAAGATTGACCCGCAAAACAACGGACGAAGACTCGGTTACACCAAACCTGATTTCGACGATCAGGATTGGCAAAAGCTGCGTGTGTCCGCCAGTTGGGAATCTCAGGGAATCGATACACCCAATCCCAGTACGCCGGAAGCCAAGCGACCTTACGATGGTATTGCCTGGTATCGCTGTCGTGTCGTCATCCCAAGCAGTATGAAGGGTAAACCCCTGCGGCTTCATCTTGGGATAATCGATGACATGGACGTGACCTACTTCAACGGCAAACGGATTGGGGCAACGGGTAAAGATGTTGATAGCTACTGGAGTGTGCAACGCGAATACATCCTGCCTGAAAAACTGATTCATTGGGATCAACCCAACACCATCACTGTCAAGGTCATTGACGAACAACTCGATGGTGGACTCCTTGATGGGCAGCTGGTCATTGAGCAAGTGGATGAGGATCACTACCCCTACATCACAGCTAAACCGATCTTCAATCCTTATCATTTCAAACGATGGTGAAACGCTAACGATGCAAGTTCCATTTACATTTAACCCCAATGCTGGCACGTTCGATCTTGAACATACAGGCTTGACAAGCGGCTACACTCTGTTTGAATTCGATCGCTTTAATGTCCGTTCCAATGAATTGAAATGGACACAGCAAGGTGAGGATTATTGCGCTTCAATCAGCGGCATCGAACTGTCTATCCAATGCCAAGAAACTTTCGCATGTCACGTGCGAAATACCACTGATCGTGACATCCGCTGGGAATCGGTGTCACTACGGTTTGATCACCAGCATCTCACGGAGGCGTTTTGCAGTGAAGATTGGATGGAGTTGGTTCACGGCGAAGACTTCGGCAGCCCCTGTGGTGTCCGGCGTGCGGGACTGGGTCACGCTCATCTCAAAGCGAATCAGCCCAGTAACATGATTTTCGGCCTCAGTCATCGTACGCAATCTCGCGCGATACTCTTTGGCGTGGGGCATACATCACAAGGCGATCGATCACGATTTTCCCTGACGCATTCATCTGCACACTGCGAAGCACAATTTGGTGTCAGCCTTCAATTGATCCAAAAGCTTTGCGTGTTGCCGTCACAGACATTGGCTGCCAGCCAGCTATGTTGCTTTGCTGGTGAAGACCTCAATGGATTACTACAGGCATATGGACAGTGGCAAAGTCAAGCTGTTCAGCGTCCCATCAAAAAAGGGAAGAAGGGCTGGAACTCATGGGATTATTTCACCGGCTCGATTTCACAGGATGACGTCCTTGCCAATATGGACAAGCTCCAATTGATCATGCCACCCACCCCAGATCGGGTGGTGGTGATTGACGAAGGTTGGGAGACACGGTGGGGCGAGTGGCAGGCTAACGTGCGCTTCCCCGATGGGATGAAACAGCTTGCGACACAAATCAGTGAGGCAGGCTATCGCCCCGGCATCTGGACAGCGCCGTTGATGATGTCTGTCTTCTCGCCATGCTATCGCCTGCATCCGGATTGGTTTGCTCGTGATGAGCAGGGGCAGGTTGTGACCGAGCGACTGGCCTATGGCACGATGGCCTTACTTGATCCGACACATCACCATGTGCAGGATTGGCTGCATGCATTGTTCACTGGATTGCGCGAAGATGGTTATACCTATTTCAAGGTGGATTTCACGCAGATGATCCTGCCTTGCAGTCAGTTCAGTGATACGCGTGTGGCATCAGGTGGTGCCATTCGGCGTACGTACGAGATCATTCGCTATGCCATTGGTGATGATGCGTATCTACTGTCATGTGGTGCGCCTTATGAGCAGGTCATTGGACTTGCGGACGCCATCCGTACGACCGGTGATATTCTCAACTTCTGGAGTCACGTTCTGGTTAATGCCAATGCACTGTCGGTTCGTTGGTGGATGCACAGGAACCTCTGGCAATCAGATCCTGATTTCCTGGTCGTTCGCTGCCCGCAAACCTCCGACGATCCACACCGTGTCAAGCTGCATATCCCCAGGCCACTGAGTGTGACGGAACACTGGCGATCAGGTAGTGAAATGCAATTCAACGAGGTGCAGGTTTATGCACTGCTTGTTTTACTCTCAGGTGGCGAGATCATACTCGGTGACGATCTGACCAGGCTCAATGATAAAGCATTAGGTTTGATTCGGACGATTCTGGATCATCAGCAGGACAAAGCTGCCGTTCCGTTGGACCTGTTTGAATCACATGATCAACTACCAAGGATATGGGTGATCCATCATGAAGATCGTCCCTCAATTGTCGGCTTGATCAACTGGACGGATGATCCCCAGACCATCATCTTTGAGCCCAAACGGTGGGGATATAACCGGTTCACCGAAGTTGAAAATTTATGGGATGGTAGCTTAATCAATTGGGATGGATCACCTGTACAACTTCAACCACGAAGTTGCATGGCTTTATCCGGATACCTTGAATGATATGAAACACTTTGGTGTGAATGATGTTTTTTAGTACTTATATCAAGCTGTTTTTTGTACTCACACCCTTTATGGTGCTCTCGTCCTTTTTGACATGGGCTGGCAGTACTGATTCGGGCAATCGACATAGATTGATCTTTCGATTCCTGATTGCGGTGGTGTTGATCAGCATGCTCTTGCTTGTTGTAGGTAAGCACCTGTTTGCAGCATTCGGGATTACACTGGATTCATTCCGTGTCGGGGCGGGCTTGCTATTGCTCTTGTCTGCGATTGGTCTGGTGCAAGGCAAAGCGTTCTACGAGTTGTCCGATGGTCAATCAGATTTCACAATCGTCCCGTTGGCCATTCCCATCACCGTTGGCCCTGGGACAACCGGCGTGCTTATGGTGATGGGGACCGAGATGGTGACATGGCAGCAACGACTGGTTGGTATCAGCTCACTACTGTGTGCGATCCTCACACTAGGAATGCTTTTGTATATGGGGACGTTTCTTGAAAAACATCTAGGTCAGTTGGGTTTGAACGTTTTAAGTAAACTCACTGGATTGGTCTTGGCAGCCTTTTCAGTACAAATCATGATGCAAGGCATCAGTAATCAGTTACTCAATTAAAATGAATGTATCAGGAGATAGAATGCAGACCAATACACAACCAGCCGCTAAGCATGTTAAACAGGCCATCCGCCGTGGCCTGGATTTTCTTGTACGGCATCAAGTGACCAATCGTGCATCCGCGGATCATGGTCGCTTGCCGTTTGTTTATGACTGTCAGATGGAAAAAGTCCTCAACTACTCGACCAACTGGACCACAGGCGTGGCGATTGAAGCACTCCTGGCCGGTTATCGTGCATTCTCAGTTGTAGGCTACAAAGATGCTGCGCAACGAGCAGTCGGATACCTGTACAGTTTGCAGCATCTGGATCAGCGTGATCAACGTCTTTATGGTGTCTTTCACGAAGAGACACCACAGACACCCATGGCTCACCCACGTGATGCATTAACAGCAGCATGGTCGCTGTTGGATTGGTATGAACTGGAAGGCGATCAGAAAGCATTGGATCGATCTGGGATTTATGCGGATTGGTTTGTTCGTGTGGCCATGGAAAAAGGCTATCCCTACTGGACCGTTCGCTTTGATGATCAACCATGGGAGCCGACATGGTGTGGTTCATTTCATAGCGGTTCCGCATTCTTCATGGGACGGATGTTCGAGTTGACCGGTGATCAACGATACATCAATGCCATGCACACCATCCTGGATTTCTACAACCAACATCACCTGCTTGAAGATGGGCAAATTCGTGTGATTCTGGATCGAGATACACATGCTTGTCTCGATGGCCATGCTGATGGGCGATACAGCAATCGCGGTTGGGAGATGATGCATGTTTACAACGATGATTTTGGTGCGATGGCAAACATGGCCTGCTGGAAATTGACAGGGGATGAATCTTACAAGCAGGCTGCGGAACGATTCTTTGATCGCATGGTTGCGTGTCAAAATGAGGATGGTGGTTTTGGCCCTCAGGGGCAATCAGTCCCCAGCGGTGTTGGGGCAATTTTGATGCAAATGCTACTGGCACGCCAATTGGGATTGAAGAGGATTTCGGACGATGTCCTTGACCGCGCAGCAAGTTATCTGATGGATATTCAGGTCCGAGATGAAGGTACATTATCCGATGGCGCCTTCCATGGATTTGATGATGACTATCAACTCAACCGACGCTACGCCAATTTGCGTGCCGGAGCTTATGCCGTTATGGCCTTACTGCGCTATGCAGGTTATACCGACCGTATCTATTGGCTTGATTGATGTAATGGTGATGAGATTGATCATGTTTGACGTAGTAATTGGATCGCGTCAATCAGGCTCAACCCCGTGTGATAGCATGGGTCCAGATCGGGGGTGGCAGGGATGCGCGAGACTGGCTTGCCCTTGGAATCGAGTGTTTGAAACGCCAGGTGATATTGCGACGGTTGAACATAATGGGTCATAAACGCGTCCGTGCATTTGAGCATGATGGCGTCATAGCAATCAACTTCTTCTGCAGGGCAGTACCGTCGCGCAAAGGCCGCAGCTCGAATCGTTTCAGGCAACGGCCACCATGGCATGTCACTGTGTAGTGGTGTCCGTTGAATCAGATCAATCGCTTTGTAGATCCCGATGCCATCTGCAGAAAAACCGAGTTGAACGTGATGCTGCAACATGTGACAAAGTGTATGACGCCACTGTTGAGCTGATGTCGTTTGTGATGAATTGAGCAGATTGCGTTGTTCACAGTGGTGTAGAAATTTCATCGCCAGTCCCGTGAATTCAATCGCATGTCCCGGATCACATCGCAGAACGCGACCTGCTTCGAGCCAGGGTTCACTCTTGTCGTCGATGAATTCCCACATGTCACCAACTTGTAATTGTTGTGCAAGGGATGATATGGCATCGTGACGATTGGAATGATGAACATAGTGTTTAAAAATATGTTCAATCATTTCAAAACCAATCTCGCAGTAGCGGGTATCACCTGTGATTTGAAGCATCAGAGATAAGCCACCAAGCGCGATCATGCGCGGGCCGTGTCCATGTCGCCCGGGGACCGGTTTGACAGGATTTTTCGGGTCCAGTGATGCTTGGTCTGAGACAAATTGATCTGTAAGGATGTCATCACATACGCGGTCGAACAAGACTTTGGCGCGTTCAAACTGTTCGCTGTCTTCAAGAAGTGCAGCAGCTGCAGCAAGGCCTTTGCTGTAGAACAAGTCGGTGAAATGACAGTTTTCAGCGACGCGTTCTACGCCAAATAGAGCGGGTTTTGACCCATCTTCATGCATCATGAATGTCAGATTGCATTTCTGTTCTGCAATCCGTTGATCAAGTCGATTGATTAGCAGGCGGATATCGGTTTTAATGCGAGAAACTGACTTTGTGTCATCTGGATGGTTGCCAGATGCAAGCCACTGTGCGTGACCGGCTAACGCCTCGAGTCCACGTCCCTGAATCCATCCATAGATAGTGTTTCTCCCACGTACAGGATCAGTTTTCGTGACATTTGTTTGCTGAATCAGATCATATTTTGTGTCAATGAACTGATAAGCTGGATCTTTCTCAAATCGGTGGACCATGAAATCCAACTGTGAACGAGTCACACGTTCCCAACTCTGAATTGAATGGCAGAGTCTTGAAGGTAAAGAAATTGGTTTCATGGTATTGGTGGGAGAGCCTGTAATGTACGCAAACCAACTTATGATCTTGCGGTAGCTAATTTTTACATGGACATGATATCTTTGAACCTGATATCGACACAAGGATAATTAACGCATCTGATGTGAAAATATGCGCAATGGCCTATTGAACACGTGGCAAACTAATCAGACTGTGCTCAATCTCATAAAACTTCAAAGATTCTCGGGGTGACTGCAGCCAATGCGAGTCAGGTTCAACTATGTTCTGATGTCATCTGGTGACAACGAATAGGGTATGAAACTTTCGCACAGGTTAAAAAGAGATATATAGGTGTTTTTGCCATTGTTGTACGGATTGTTGGAGGGTATATTGCTGTTGCTTCAAAATAATGTGCAGGTAATGTCGCCAGTATTTCCGGGAGGTTCTTCACGAAGCCCAATTTAGCTGATTTCTAAAAATTTATTCCAGGGTAATTCCCACTATTGCCAATTCGTATTTTAGAGATTTGGCAATACGCATGATAGTTTTCAAACACTTGTCCTGCGCGCAGATGTTGGAACGGTAACCATCGATCTTTTTAAGAACGCATGGTGAATCGGAACAAGCATTGGGATGTGATGACCATGAAATGACTCGGGCTTGGAGTACATCGGTAATTTGATTTTTAAGGTTCTTTATGGAGACAGGGCAGATGCAGAGGAGACGCAAAATGGTCGGCAAGGCTATACCTTCAACTTTGATGGTGATGATGTTGTTTGCGTTACTGGGAGGGGGAACTCAAAACCAATTAAAAGCTGATACCAATCAAGCGCCCGTTGTTTCCGCTTCCAGCTTGACTTCGAGTATTGATCTGTTGCAGGCGTTGGAAATCACCGCAACCGTCTCCGACGATGGATTGCCAACGGGGGAATTGACCTATGCATGGACGAAGGTCAGCGGCCCGGGTGAAGTGGGATTTGCTGATCATCAAGCCAAGAATACCACGGTTGCATTCTCAAAAGCAGGCAGCTATGTCATTCGATTAACAGTCAGTGATGGTGAGTTTTCTACAACATCCGATGTGAGTGTGACGGCCAACACGACTATCGCTTTTGCCATTACAAATTTGGGAACTCTTGGCGGTAGTAGTATTGAAGTCGCTGCCATTAACAATCGTGGGTATGTCGTTGGTCAATCCAGTTTATCAGGCGATACGCAAACGCATGCTTTCATCTGGTCAGGGGGAACCATGACCGATCTGGGTACGCTTGGTGGGGATGATAGTGCGGCCTTGGGTATCAATAATGGTTCCTATGTGGTTGGGGAAAGTGTTGATCTTAGTGATGAAACACATGCTTTTCTCTGGGACGGGACCACTATGTCTGATCTGGGAACCTATCCTGACACAACCGGCACGGAAACGACCGGCTACGGCATCGATGACTTGGGCTATGCCGTGGGAATCGCAAACGAATCGACTACACCTGCAGCTGTTTCATACGATGGTTTCACTTGGTCCGACCTGGGGACACTCGGTGGCAGTTGGGCCGTTGCCAAAGCGATCAATATTAGAAACCAGATTGTCGGTCAGTCAGAAGATGGGGCGTCTGCCAGTCATCCGTTTTTCATGATGCCTCCTGGAAGTATGACCCAAATCGATCCATTGGGAGCAACCAGTGGTGGCACTGCACTGGCGATCAACGATTTTGGTGAATGGGTTGGCCAAGCAACCAATGCTTCGTCACAATCTCATGCGTTCCTTTACAAGGACTCTGAAGGGAGCGATCTTGGAACGTTAGGTGGTACGACATCCATTGCTTATGACATCAACAACCTTGGAGATGTCGTGGGCTCAGCTCAAGACGGATCTTCGATTGACCGTGCTTTTGTCTACTACCATGGGGTTATGATCGATCTGAATGACCTGATTGATTCGTCATCCGGTTGGACCATACTCAGCGAAGCCAAATCAATCAACGATGCCGGTCAGATTGTCGGGCATGGCACAATCAGCAGTCAAACACGCGGATTCATTCTCACGCCCTTGACTGCTCAATTTAATATTTTGATTACCGTCCCTGATGATCAGACAGATTACGATGAAGGCGACAATATCACCTTCCATGCAGTTGCTGCAAAAAGCGACGATACGATCAGCAAAGTGTCCTTCTATGAAGGTAGCAATTTACTGGGCGAAGATACCGTTGCGCCATATAGTCTGGTTTGGAGTAATCCTGCCATCGGCAGCTATGAGATAACCTGTGTTGCTACGGCTGCTGACGCTTCGACAGTGACTTCTGATATCGTAAACGTCACAGTTCTTAATGTTAACGATCCGCCTTCGGCAACCATCACCGAGCCGTTGTTATCGGGCCTGAGATATCCCGCAGGAGCCGATATTAAAATCGTTGCTTCTGCAACCGATCCCGATGGAGACGAAACGATTGCCAAAATTGAGTACTATCAAGGGACAACCAAGCTTGGCGAAACCACTGAAGCACCGCACCGGTTGATATGGAGTTCCGTCTCCCCGGGGGACTACTCATTAACCGCTGTCGCAGTGGATAGCGAAGGACTCACGGGGACTTCTTCTCCTGTGTTAGTGAAAGTCAATACGATCCCATCAACTGATATGGCACTTTGGCTTCGCTCCGACGCGGGTATTGAATTGGATGCTTCGGGCTATGTAAAAAAATGGCAGAATCAAGCTGATGGTTATGGCACTGGGTTAAAACTTATACAGAACACTGCATCTGCACGCCCAGCTTTGGTCTCCGGGCAACTCAATGGCATGCCTGCAATTCGGTTTGATGGGATTGACGATGCTTTGTCGTATGCCATTGCTAATCCGTATTCCTGCAACAGCACTCTTCATATTATCTTTAAATCCAATGATAGCTCACCTGCTTCAGGGACGACCTACTTTACAACCAGCGACTGGGGCAATGGCGAAGCATCCTTGTCTTCGTATGAACTACGGGTTGATCAGCAGTCGACGCCACAATTGTCGGTTTCGGATTTACCGTTTGCGCCGATTCCCGATTCATACAGTATTCATACGATCCAGATTGATGGCACAACCATGCGTTGTTATTTAAATGGCGCCATTCAAGCTGAATTTACAATCAATGAAATATCATTTCAGCGTATTGCAGACTATGTGCTCGGTGTCAGTGGCCAGAACAGCAGTCTGTATGCAAGTTGTGATATCGTCGAAGTAATTGTTTATGTATCCAGTCAGAGTAATCAGGATATCGCAGATACGGTTGATGCATTGGCAAAGGAATATGCGCTGAATCAAGCGCCTCATGTTTCATGGGATTCACCTGCAATCAACACACCTGCCGTCGTCGGGCAATCCATCCCATTGACAGTCTCGTCACATGATCCGGACGGTACGGTCACACAGGTCGAGTTTTTCGCCAATGACGTCAGTATTGGATATGGAACCCAATCTGGAGGTACAGATACCTATATTCTAAACTGGACACCCACAACTAATGACTGGGGTGAAGTCAAACTCTATGCCAAAGCAACTGATGATGATTCAATCAATTCGTTGGTCACCCAATCTTTTAATACTTCCGTCATTGTGGCCAACAGCCACGATATTCTCGCTACTGGTGAAATCGTCGCACCCGACTCCTCAACCGATGGTAATGGGAAGAAGTTTGGTCGAGCCGTTTCGATTGATGGCAATTTCGCTTTTGTCGGAGACGCGCGATACAACGCCAATACCGGTGTTGTCTATGTGTATCAGAAAGTCAATGGTTCATGGTCTGATACACCTGTCGCAAGATTACGACCAACTTTGGATGATGGGGTGACAGTTATTGGCGCCAATGTTTACACATATGGCAATTTTGGTGCGGCTGTCTCTGTGAAAAATGGTATGGCCATTGTCGGTGAGCCTGATCGTGAAGATCCGACAAGCACACGCGAAGGTTTTGCCTATATCTATCGTCTTGATACTCAGACCCAAACATGGAACATGGTTAAGCGCGTCAAGGGGAGTTCACCCAGTTCCAAGGATTTTGGTTGTTCGGTGGCAATCGAAAGCAACACCGCTGTCGTAGGTGATTCCAATGGCGGGATTCCCGGAGATTTTGATCGTCTTGGTGCGGTTGATATTTTTGAAAAATCATACCTGTCAGGTCAGGAAGAATGGGTTGGTGTTAAGCGTGTCGTGTCCGATGCCAATATGCAGGTTGACGGTTCAGGTGCAGACAATGGATATCTCGGATATGCAGTGACAATTGACCATAACCGTATCCTGATGGGTGGTATTCAATGTGATTCCGTTGTTGTCTATGAAAAGACGCTTGATGAATGGCAACTGGCGGGATATATCACCTCTGAGGACAGCAACTCCGCCAGTTCATTTGGTTGGTCCCTGGGATTGTCCGGTGATTATGCCATTATTGGTTCGAAAGGCTATTTAACTTCAGCCATGCTCAATGATGGTTCGGCCTACATATTCAAACGTCTGAGCAATGGTTCTTGGGTACAGGTGAATAATCTACGACTTGAAACCGACGGGTATGCTGCTGGAGAAGAATTTGGTGTTTCGGTTGCCATGAATGGTAATCTGGCAGTTGTTGGTATGCCTGGAAAAGAAGTGTCTGGGCAAGAGACGGCTGGCACAGCGTACGTTTATGAATTGAATGATGGTCAATGGCAGCAGATGGATTGCGCATTATATGCAGTTTCTTTCGGTTTTGAGTCTCCCATTCCTGGACAACGTTTTGGTGCGGCAGTCGCGCTTTCCGACAGTGATATCATTGTTGGAGCACCATTTGATGACAATACAGCCAATGCCAATAAGCTTGCATATATTTTCGATTCAGGTTTTGAGGCAAATGACCCGGTTTATATCACAATTGAGACTTCGCTGACACCCGATAGCACCGGGACAGTCTATGGTTCAGGTACCTATTTGCATGGTAGTCTCGTCAACGTCACTGCTGTTGCGCAAACGGGTTATTACTTCGATCACTGGACAGGAGATATTCAGAATCTGAAGTTCAATGGCGTGGATTTTCCCTCAGCGTATCTTCGCGATCCAGTCATTGAATTCGATGCAGATCAGGATCGTGAATTGACCGCAGTCTTCGTGGCTTATCCTGCTGAATACAAAAAGGATCTGAAACTACTTGCATCAGATAGCAATACTGGTGATCAATTAGGTTTCACGGTTGCCGTCGATGGTGACTGGGCGGTTGCCGGTGCCCCATACAATGATGATTTAGGAGCGAATGCTGGTGCGGCCTATGTCTATCATTGGGATGGAACGCATTGGTATGAAGTTGCCAAACTTCAGGGCTTGGATACCGATGAATCCGACGAGTTTGGTTGTAGTGTGGCTATTAGTGGTGATCGTATTGTCATCGGTGCCGATAAACATAATGGCACCGGTGCCGTTTACGTCTTTGAATATGATCAAACGAGTTGGAATCAGACCGCCAAATTGGACAATCCAATTGGTGGTAATTCAAATGACAAATATGGCATTAGTGTTGCGGTGTCTGGCGATCGAATTGCAGTTGGTGCGACCTTGTACAACGCCCCAAACAGTTCACAGGTAATTCGATCCAACAGCGGTGCTGCATTTGTGTACGACCTGAATGGAACAACATGGGAAGAGACACGTGTTCTACCAGACGATGTTTATGCTAATGTTCAATTTGGTGTTTCGCTTGCACTTGAAAACGATCGCTTGGTGGTGGGTACGCATCTCGCTTCCGGCGCGATTTCAGGGACAGGACTTGCCTATGTGTTTGACCTGGACACGACATGGTACGAATCGGCAATTTTAGAACCAGGTGACGGCAGCAGTGGTGACCGCTTTGGCTGGAGTGTCGATTTGTCTGGCAACCGAGTGGTCGTCGGTGCTCCTTATCATCACTATAACGGACTTGGTGATAGTGGTGCTGCATATGCTTTTAAATTCAATGGCAGTACTTGGTCGTTGGATCAAAAATTAACTGCGGATACGGATGCTGCAGCCAATGATCATTATGGATCATCCGTGACCATTTCAGGTGATAAAATCGCGATTGGCTCGCATGACGATGATGATAATCAATCCGCTTCCGGGTCAATCTATGTTTATCATCTCGGTGAATCGCAATGGGATTTACAAACGAAAATCATGGCGTTTGATGCTGTGTCCGGAGATCACTTTGGGTTTGCTGTCAACATGGGTGACAACGAGCTTGTGGTTGGTGCCTTGGGCGTTGATGACAACGGTGTCGATGCCGGCGCATTGTATGCTTACCAATGGGACGGTTTTAAGTGGAACTGCGATCCGTTCCCATTTCTCACCTATCGCGTTGGGCAATTGACAGCCTCGGATGCTCAATCTGGTGATAAACTCGGTTATGCGGTGGCGGTGTCCAGCTTCCGAATGGTGGTCGGTGCACCTTATGACGACGATGACACTAATGGGACCGCTGCCGGAACGGTGTATATCTATGAATGGGATGGCCAGGATTGGCAACAGGTGGATCGTCTGATTGCATCGGATGGTATCGCAGGTGACTACTTTGGCTATTCCGTTGCCATCGATGGTGATCGGATTGTCGTGGGTGCGATCAACGCAACGGGGGATACGACGACAGATACCGGCGCGGTTTATATTTTCGATTGGGACGGAAGCGACTGGAATCAGACGGATAAACTCTTTGCGTCTAATGGTGTGGCCTCAGATAACTTTGGCGTTTCTGTTGATGTTGATGGTTTGCGCGTTCTGGTCGGAGCCAACCAGACGGGTGCCTTGATCGGTTCGGCATATTTGTATGAATGGAACGATGTCACTTCCCAATGGCAGGTAACCATTATCACTGCTTCGGATCGATTGAATAACGATCGTTATGGGCAGTCTGTTGCCATGGATGGTGATCGAATTTTAATCGGTGCCTGGAGTGATGATCATATGGGTGGATTAGGTGGTGACGCTGGAGCGGCTTATCTCTATGAATGGGATGGAAGTGCCTGGAACGAAACCAAGTTTGCGGCAGCCGACAGTACGCCTGGTGCTTACTATGGCTACAGTGTTTCCTTGTCCGCAGATCGTCTTGCCATAGGTGCACCACGAGACAGTGAAAACGGGACCAATGCGGGCGCAGTGTATGTTTATGATTGGGACGGGGAGCATTGGAATGAAACCAAGCTCGGTAATTCCATTGCGACCGCTGGCGATCTATTTGGATATAGCGTTGGTGTTTCAATGGATCGTTTGGTTGTTGGTTCTCCATACAATGATGATCAGTCGATTTCTGCTGGCGGGACGGCTTATCTCTTTAATTGGGATGGTTCGCAGTGGCAGGATTACCCTTCGTTGACAAATGGTTTGGAACGCGTAGCTAATGACTTGTACGGTTGGTCAGTTGCAGTACACGGTGAACGTATTGCTGTTGGTGTTATAGGGGATGATTCTTCCCGAGGTTCCGCTTTTGCCTTTATGGATATGGGGCTGACTTCAGTAACGACCATCACCACCGTCGCACCAGTTGAGTTCGGCTCGGTGACTGGCGGTGGGGAATTTGATGCCAATGACACGGTAACATTGACTGCAACGCCTCAAACCCATTGTGAGTTTGTCGGTTGGCAAGGTGAATTGGACGGTTTGGATATTGCCGATACCGCCAGCACAACCATCAGTTTTAAAGCAGGTAACTACAACCGGACCATCTATGCCGTGTTTATTCCTGATCCAACCGTTTCGATGGTGACACCCATCAGCAATGGTTCGGTATCCGGGACAGGGCAGTATGCTCAAGGCGATCCTGTCACACTCGTTGCAACGGCTGATTCCGGTTATGTCTTCAAACAGTGGGGCAGCCAGATTTATGGTGTGAGTTACAACAGCACAGATTTAACGGTATGGCAATTACAGAATGAAACCATTACCTTTGACAGTGACTTCTCACGTGTTCTGACAGCTGAATTTATTGTGATCACTGAGCATACCATCACTGCGACTGCAACAAACGGATCCGTGACTGGTGCGGGAACTTATGACTATGGCCAGACCGCTACATTGGTTGCAACACCGGCTCCAGGATACCATTTTGTCCAATGGACAGGCGATGTTTCGGATTTACCTGCTGGTGATCTGGCCAATTCAGGTTTGAGTTTTAGAGTAACAGGAGACCGTACTCTCGTTGCAGAGATTGAAGCGGATTAAAGTCAGGCGAATTGACATCACACTCTGTAGTGATACAGCGGACATTTACGCGGTATTGGCAGGTTTAACAAGCCCCTGACAAGCTCGTTTGGGCTAAGTTTATTCGGTCGATATGAGAATTCTAATCAGGTTCTCACGTCGTACGGTGTGTCTTTTCATACAGCGAGCTCCAATCTTGAAGGCCAGATAATCGCCCCATAACTAATATTCAAATTGGAACAGGATTCAGGGAGAGGCGCATGTGATGAGTCATGCACCACAGAATCCTGGCTTTAGAGCGTTCGCAATCCAAGTGTAGCGTCTTTGTCGCTAGCGAATGGATCATTGCCAAGGAGATTGAAGCAGGCGATGCGAGCATCGCTGATGCAAATCGACACAGGCAAGGAGCCATGCAGCAAGACAAAACACTGCAGATGGATTGGGAACGCTCTAATGCAGTGATTCATTAAGGTTGTTGATGTTGCCATGACCGCGATGCCGATTGATGTTAAGCAGTCGGCTCGATGGGTATTGGATCTGGATCCAATTTGCAGCGCTTGATTGTTTTGGGGCATGATGAGTTTAGCGGACGTGTTTCGTTTTAGGGTGCATGTTTGTCGATTTCATTATTGCTTGCGTTGGCCCGTCGCATTATCCATGTTGGGTGATCCAGTGTTTTTTTTGGCAGAATGTTCTGTCTGCAACTGATTATTTATCAATGGGTTGTATGACTGATGGATTGTCCTGGTTCGGTAACTCATTTCTGAAGAATGTTGCGCCTGCAGCAAGACAGTTGGCTGGATTAGGTTTCTTGAATGAGGCCTTCTTCGATCAATGATTTTACGCCTGAGACAAGTTTTTCGTAACCATTGTCACCAGATCTTGATTTTGTAACGGTGGTGCTATTGACTATTAAGTAACATAAGCGATACAATGTGTCAGTTAATTGAAATGGAATTTAAAGATGTCTGACACTAATGTGGTCCTTGTCCTGATGGCTCACCCTGATGACGCGGAGATTCTCTGTGGGGGGACGCTTGTTCGGTTGGCAGTATTGGGCTGGCAAATTCATATCGCGACAGCTGCCAATGGTGATTGTGGATCAGTTGAATTAGGCCGGGACGAGATTGCGAAAGTACGGCATCTTGAGGCCATGGAAGCTGCTGCAAAGGTCGGTGGGATCTACCATTGCCTTGGTCTGAGTGATGTGCAGGTGGCGTACAGCCCTGAGAATATTTGCAAAACGATCGATTTGTTTCGTCAAGTCAATCCGACACTCGTGATCACGCATCCGCGTTATGACTACATGCTTGATCATGAGCAGACGCATCTGCTGGCAAGGGCAGCAAGTTTTGCGTTTGCCATTCCCAATGCTTCATTGTTGCCTTTGGCTCAGAGCGCGACTGTGCCGTATCTGTACTATGCCGACCCTTTGGAAGGTCATGATCCTTATACCGGGCAGATGGTAGAGCCAACGACCTTAATTGACATATCCGATGTGATGCCTGCCAAGACTGAGATGTTGGCTTGTCATGCGTCACAGCGTGAATGGTTGCGCAAGCATCATGGGATGGATGAATACATTCTTGCAATGCAGCGTCACTGTGCGATGCGTGGGCAGGTTTGCAACAGTGACTTTGCCGAGGCATTTGTGCAGCATCATGGGCACGCGTATCCACAGGATGACTTGCTTGGCCGTTTATTAGGAACCTCAAACCTCACAACAAGAGAGACCGTCAATGACTAGAGCGATCAGTAAAGTGGCACCGGGTTGGTGGGACTATACCACGTTGGATGAGCAGATTCTTGCGGATGCTGCAGCACTGACTGCTCGTGATATTGAGCAGTTGTCGCGCCCGGGTTTCACTGTACGGATATATGACACACTCCAGGATTTGTACTGTGCCCAGGCGTTGGAATATATCGACGCATGGCAACAGTCCACGCCGGACAATCCCTGCGGAATCTGTGGCCCGATTGGTCCAACCGAGCAGTTACCTTTGGTCGCGCAGATGGTCAATGCGATGGGGCTGGACCTTGCAAAACACGAAGCGCATTTCTGGGGCATGGACGAATGGGTCGATGCAGATGACAAGCCGGTGGAGATTGATTTCCCGCTTTCTTTTGCCAAGGCTGATTGTGATTTGTGCTTTAATCGCATCAATCCCCAGTTGATGATGCCTATGGCTAATCTGCATTTCCCTGTTGGCGACCTGGGGCAATACAGTGACAGTTACGATCAGGTGCGTTGCGTTGTGATGCAGGGAGGTCAGGGGGAAGTCAAGCACTGGGCATTTAACGATCCACCCAAGCGTGAAGGGCAATACAATGATCAACCGCCCAAGCCCGAAGAATACAGGAAGTTGGGCACGCGCGTCACGGACTTGCATCCGATGACCGTGATCCAAAATGCCCGGACATCCGGTGGGGGCTACGTGCCACAGGTTCCCACACGCGCTTGCACGGTGGGCCCCAAAGAAACCTGAAAGGCGGACCGGGTATCCATCTGGCATCCGGGGCATCATGATAATCCATTCGGTATGCGCCTCTCAGCCTTAATGATCAGCAAGCAAATCGTTGACACATCGGTGCCCATGTCGCTGTTAGCCGATCATCCCGATGTGGTGTTCAGCTATTACCGCCATGGGATCGGTGAAGTATCAGTTCAGATGCACTAAATCAATGGATGATCAATGATGATGAACGTATATAGATATTTGACGGGTTTGGTTCGATCTTGTCTTTCTTGTCTCCTCGCATTTGCCCTGTTGCTGACTCTGACCGCTGCACAGGTTCATGCCGGTTGGGTTGAGGATCAAGATGGCTCGACCGTGATTCATTTGACAGTAGCAAACCTGCCGGATCCCTCAAGCACGGGAACGGCGGTGCGTGCCGATGTTGCAGCTGTCAAGGCTTTTGAAAAGCGTTTTAGCGAGCTTTTTGCTCGAAAGTATGCTTCTCGTTACAAGGCGAATCCTGAAGTTTATGGGCGTTATAACTGGGATAACGTGTCGATAAAACTCGAACGTTTTTCAGGTTTGAATGTCGAAGGTGTTGAAACGGATTTACTGGCCATTGCCGGAGACATGGCGCCGGATGTGTTGTATGTGAACTTTCGCAAGAGTGATACCTACATCCGAAACGGCTTTCTCTATCCGATGGATGAATGGCTTGATGATGTTCCGCAGGATGAGCTGGATGCACGTGTGCATGAGCGAATCTGGCCGGTGATCAAACGTAAAGGAACCGATGGCCAGAAGCATGTATGGGCGATGCCCTACGGTGGCGCTTTGGGCAAGGTGCTTCTCTTCCGTAAGGATCGTTTTGATGAGAATAAGATTCCATATCCCGATTTAAACTGGACATGGGAGCAGATGTTTGATGCTGCCAGGAAACTGACCGATCCAGCGAATGATTATTACGGTCTTCAATTGGGGCGTGGGCAATATGAATCGTGGTATTGGATCACCTTTCTCTGGTCTGCCGGTGGCGAGGCGATGGTGTACAACGAGGAGCAAGACCAGTGGCGTTGCACTTTTAACAGTGAGGCTGCAGTGACCGCACTGGATATTTATACTCGACTCAGTGCCGAAAAATGGGTTGATGACAATGGGATTATTCGTCGTGGTTACAGCTTCAAAGACACATCAACCGCCAGCACAAAGTGGAACCAGGGGCAGATCGCGATGCAGTTTAGCTATATCGATGAAAAACTGTTTTCATCGATCAACCCGGATGTCACGGGCATGGTGCCAGTACCGCTAGGCTACGCCAATGAGCAAGGCCAGCGCGTTCGAGGTGGTGAACTTAACAGTCGAATGTACGGCATTTTTGCTGGTGTCGATAATCCAGTGATCCGTGATGCCGCATTTGAATACATCTGGCATTATGATTCCGACGAAGCCATGGCGATCAAGACCCGGATTATGGTCGAAGGTGGATTGGGGCGATTTGTCAATCCCAAGTACCTCAAGCAATACGGCTATGAAGATGTGCTGCAACTGACTGAACCAGGATGGAGCAGGACGTTTGAGATTGCAGTTGATACCGGCAAGCCCGAGCCCTACGGGCGTAACAGTAATGTTGCCTACGAGATGATGTCTGCCCCAATCCAGAAAGCAGAGCAGATGCTCATCAACGGTGATCTTTCGGATGACGATCAGGTTCGTCGTGAGCAACTCAAAGCGGTGCTGGATGCCGCAGTTGCCAAGGCCAATGAAAAGATGATTGGCATTTTGACACCCCAGCAAAAACGCAACAGGCGCATCACGGCCACTGTGGTATTGGTGGGTATTGTCATTGCGTTTGGTTTTGTGTTTCGCAAAGTGATTCGGGCCTTCACCCCTCCCAGCGCCTCGGCTGACGGCAGCCAGGTTCGCTGGGGGTTTAAAAAATACTGGAACGCGTATCTGCTGTTGATCCCCGCAGCCTTGACGATCCTCATCTGGCATTACGTTCCTTTAGCGCGTGGTTCTGTGATGGCGTTTATGGACTACAACATCATGGGAGGATCGAAATTCAACGGGCTGGAAAACTTTGGCAATGTGCTCTATGACTCACAGTGGTGGCAGGCAGTCTACAACTCGCTTCGGTACTGTTTCCTTGTGGTGTCGATGACGTTTCTACCGCCGATTCTTCTGGCTATTCTGTTACAGGAGGTTCCCAAAGGTAAGATCCTGTTTCGAACCATTGTTTATCTGCCTGCAGTGATCACGGGTTTGGTGACTTTACTGTTGTGGAAAATGTTTTACGCACCTTCGGAAGCCGGGGCACTCAACCGCATTCTGATGCAGATCCCAGCTGGTGTGTATGTCATATTTGGGCTGGTGCTGCTTTTCATCTGTGTGCAATTCGGCAGACGTTTGATATTTCATGAGTCCATGGGGCCGGGTTTGGCATTTATCGGTGCAGGGATTCTGCTTTGCTATACATGTGTTTCCTTGGCTTCGCCGATACTATTCCCGCCTGATGAGAATATTGGCCGTTGGATCATGATGTTTATACCACGTATGTTGAGCACTTTGCCTGAACCTTATCAGTGGCTCAGCAACAGTAACACCGCCATGGTGGCCTGTGTGATTCCAATGGTATGGGCAGGAATGGGACCCGGTTGCTTGATTTATCTGGCTGCACTCAAAGGTATTCCAGATGATTTTTATGAAGCGGCTGATCTGGATGGTGCTGGATTTGTTGACAAAATACTGTTCGTTGTGTTCCCAATCTTAAAACCACTTGTGATCATCAACTTTGTTGGCGTGTTCATTGGTGCCTGGATGAGCTCCGCCAATATCCTGGCCATGACCGGTGGCGGAGCAAACACCGAAGTCGCTGGACTGAGAATTTTTTACGAAGCCTTTACTTATCTGAAAATGGGACCGGCAACTGCAATGGCTTGGCTGCTGGGCTTCATGATGATCGGTTTTACCGTTTACCAGCTACGTATTCTCAGTCGACTGGAATTTAAAACCACCGGCAAAAAGTAATTCAACCTATACGGAATCTCACCCATGCCATTGATCTCTACCATTGGTCGAAAAAATGCACGCGTCCGCTTGCTTATCAGCGGTATCTATCTGCTTTTGATTGTCGGCTCAATCACTATGATCTACCCGTTTTTGCTAATGATTGCCGGTAGTACCAAGAGCAATGTGGATATCAACGAGATGAGAATCATTCCCGGTTTTTTGACCAGTAAGACAAAGCTGTACCGCAAGTATATTGAGTGCTTGTTTAATGAGAAAATGGTTTTATTCAAGTTGACCTATGATGTGGATGATTCGAGTTTTGAAACAGCACAGCTTCCTCAAGCAACCAATGACAAACTTGTGGACAGTTGGGAGGCATTCTTAATGGAGGAAAGTTTGCCTGAGTACGCCAGTACAGTGGGGATGATGGATATGCCCGCTTCCAAGAACATTCAGCCATCCCAGCTAAGACTGTTCAAAGGCAATTTATCCAGAGAGTTTGATGGTGATATCAATGAATTGAATCGTGCTCTGGAAACGAATTATTACAATTGGAAAACTTTTGTCGTTCGGTGCATACCTTATATACAGCGACGCGAAGTCCCCAGCCCGTCTCCCATTGCCAACCGCTTGTCTGAATTCTATCAATCCGTTCCGAATGTCTACCGCTTTTATCCCAGCGTGCCGGGTATGTATCGATCATTGTTTATAAAGACACAGTACACACGTGATATTGATGTATACAACAAATCACATGGGACAAACTATCAAAGCTATGATCAAGTGCATCTTTCACGCACTTTTCCTGCTGATGCAACCCCGCAGCAGCAAGCTGACTGGCTTAATTTTACACGGGAAAGTGTCAATTTGCTGTGGCTCACCGCCATGCCAGCAGCACGTCCCATGTATGACCGTTTCCTTAAAGCCAAGTACCCGGACATTGCTGCTTTGAATAAGGCGTATGCAACCAACTATGAAAACTATGCTGATGTTCCCATGGCAGGTTTGCCTTACACCACGCCTCAGCGTCTTGTTGATTGGCAAGGCATGATTGAGGGTTGGGTGGATCCAGAGACAGGTGAAAAGTATATTATTCCTGATGAAGCATTAAAATATGATTGTACAGATTTTCGTTTTGCTGACTTCCTTCTTCATAAGCACGGTTCGCTTGATAAGGTTAATGTTGCTCTTGGGACAAACTATCAATCTATTGCACAAATTCACCCACCACAAAAGCAGTGGCATTTTCGGCAGTTTGAACAGATAACCAGTGAATTACGTTGGGAGTTTGTGATCCGAAATTATGTGACGGTTTTTAACTACATTATCCTGCATGGTCGCGGTGTTTTTAATACGGTCGTTTATTGTGCACTGGCGATTCTCTCGGCGTTGATCGTCAATCCGATGGCAGCCTATGCCATGAGTCGGTACAAGATGCCATCGACGTACAAGGTCTTGCTGTTTTTGATGCTTACGATGGCCTTTCCGCCAATGGTGACACAGATTCCCAACTTTCTGATGTTACGCGAACTGGGACTACTTAATACGTTTGCAGCCCTGATTCTCCCGTCGTTGGCCAATGGTTACTCCATTTTCTTGCTCAAGGGGTTCTTTGATTCACTTCCCAAGGAATTGTATGAATCGGCGGCATTGGACGGTGCTAACGAATGGGTGATGTTCTGGCAGATTACCATGAACCTGTCAAAGCCGATTCTAGCAGTTATTGCTTTGCAAGCTTTCAATCATGCCTATGCCAATTTTATGTTCGCACTACTTACTTGCCAGGACGACAAGATGTGGACGTTAATGGTTTGGCTCTATCAGTTGCAGGCAGGTAGTTCACAAGGTGTGGTGTTTGCGTCATTGTTGATTGCTGCGGTGCCAACGTTTATCGTATTTATTTTCGCGCAGAATATTATCATGCGCGGTATCGTTGTGCCTGTGGAGAAATAAATCATGGTCCCGGATCGATCATTAGATGAAAAATACCAAGAAGGTTCCTTTTATGCTTCCCGGATTGGGCTGGGAAACGTTGGACGAAAGTTGGCTGCTGGCGAAGATGTAACCGTGGTGTTTTTCGGTGGCTCAATTACCTGGGGAGGGCAAGCATCAAATATCGATCAGACCAGTTACCGGGCACGAACCACCCAGTGGCTTAAAAAGCAATACCCCCAATCCAACATCACCAGTATCAATGCAGGGATCGGCGGAACAGGCAGTAATCTTGGCGTCTTTCGTTGTGCTAGTGATGTGTTGGCACAGCAACCGGATTTGGTGTTCATTGAGTTTGCGGTTAACGACGCAGGGATGGAAGACGAGAAATCAATGGAGACTTTCGAAGCAGTGCTCCGCCAATTGCTGACCTCTGACAAACGTCCTGATATCTGCATTGTGTACACCATTGCCAAAGATCATCTTGAAGCTTGGCACGCAGGCGAGTTGTCTCCCCGTGCTGCAACGCAGGAAAAACTGGCTGAGTATTACAATCTGACATCCGTGCGCATGGCAAAGGGAATTGCTGACAAAGTCTGCACCACTGAGACGAGATGGGAGCAGATGATGAGTGACAATGTGCACCCGCTGGATGACGGACACAAAGCTTACACACAGGTTCTGACTTCAGCTTTGTCCAACTGTTTTTCCATGCCTGTTGCTGAGTGTTCAGCAATGTCGACACCTTTGGTCAGTGACCGATATGATGCATCAACCATGCAGCAATTACCTCGCAAGGTAAACGGTTGGCAGTGGATTGACCTTGAAAACAAGGGCGGTTGGGAATGTTTTGATGGTTTGCTTCAAGCCGATAAACCAGGCACGGAACTGACCATTCACTTCAACGGCAAACTCGTCGGTCTTTACTATCAACTCGGCCCGGATACCGGTAATCTGCATTACCAGATTGACGAAGGTCCTGAGCATTTGCTTGAACTCTTTGATAAATATGCGTTGACCTGCACGCGACCGCAATACCGTATTCTTGATGATCAATTGGTTGTTGGCCCACACACCCTAAAAGTTCGTGTTGCTCAATCTAGTGATGAACAATCCAAAGGCACATGGACACGTCTTGCTCAGTTAATGGTGGGTTAATTGCGATGCAGCAGACAGAACAATCCATCATCCGACCTGATATGCAGTGGTTTACCGATGCACGCTTTGGTTTGTTTGTTCACTATGGCCTTTATTCACTGTTGGGGCGGGGTGAATGGGTGATGAATCGCGAACGCATCGCACCTGCTGAGTATATGAAACTCATGGATCAGTTTTCCGCGGATCAGTTCGATCCGGATGCGATCTGTCGGATGGCAAAGCAGGCGGGTATGCGTTACGTCGTGCTGACCACAATGCATCATGATGGCTTTGCGCTGTACGATTCGGACGTGGTGCCGTACAACAGCATGAAGTCTGCTGCACATCGTTGCCTGGTCAGTGAGTTTGTCGACGCTGCTCGTCATCACAATCTGAGGATCGGTCTTTACCACAGTTTGAATAACTGGTCGTGTCAACCCGATGGCGTTGATGCCCTGGAAAACAAGGCAGATTATGACCGTTTCATCAAGCATACCTTTGAGCGAATCGAAGAATTGGTGACCAGGTTCACCCCGATTGATGTGCTATGGTACGACGGTTGGTGGCCGTTTAATGCCCAGGGATGGCAAGCCCAACGCATGAATGAGATGGTGCTCAAACTTCAGCCGCACATTTTGTTTAATGGTCGTAATGGTTTGGCAGGTGACTTTGGAACACCGGAAGGGCACATGTCCGCGCCGAATCCCTGGCGTCCATGGGAAGGATGTATCACGCATAATGACAGTTGGGGCTATGTTGATGTTGATCAGAATTGGAAGCCTGCATCCGATGTGATCAGGATGTTAGCCTCTGCATCGCAAGGCTGTGGCAATCTGCTTCTCAATGTCGGGCCCAAGCCTGATGGCTCAATACCTCAGCCATCGGTTGATGTCCTTAAGCAGGTGGGAGATTGGCTCTCAATACATGGTGACTGTATCTACAATACGCAACGTTTTACCTACCATCTCATGGAACGCGGGGATCATCGAGGTGACTTTATGCCACAAGGACTGTTTACCGCCAAAGGCCGAAAACTACATATGATCGTGACACGTTGGAGTCACACCAGGAAGCTAACCATGGGCGGGTTTGTGGACAAGGTGCAATCAGTCATGCTGCATGCCAATGACCATTCCCAAGCCGTGACGTTCTCACAGCAGGGTGATGTGGTGCACCTGTCAGAACTTCCTCAAAACAATCCTGATAATATTTATCCTGTACTGACCTTTGAATGTGACAGCGATCAACCAGAGCTCTACCTTACCGGTGGCATGCGGGTTCCCAAAGTCAAACACCCACCCTACGATCCATGTCCCAGCGACATCATGCATTAAACAACTCGCGACGATATGACGAATTGAATAAGCCTGTTGTCAATCCAGCCATTGGATGTCTGTGTGTTGACCATGTCGAGCAACCATTTTTGCAAGACGCTCCTGTATACAGATGCGTTGTACCTCGATGGCATCCCAGCCTTGAGGTAAAGTCACTGGTTTGCTCGGCCAGAACATAGGGTCAGGACTGTTAATGACCAATTGTGGAAATTGAATGAGTAGTTGTTTGAGTATGTGACCTGCAAACGTCACAAAACAGTCCTGTTGGAAAGGATATGCTCGACCGCCACTTTTCCATGTTGTCGACCATTCACGCCACGTCCCAAACCATTGAGGGATATATTTGCTTGCCACTTCTTGGGATCACCATTTAGCAGCCAAATTACGATGCCCCATATCCAATGCTGCTTTCACAGGACGAATAGCGGAAATGGGAACACCGCTGAGTCCCTGCATTTCCCTGATCAGGTCTTCTCGATTCGTCGCACGTGTGAAGGCTTTATAGGTTGGTACGTACCAGGATGTATCGCGGCGCAAATCATCGGGGTCGGTCAGTATGACCATATTCTGCGCAATTTTTTCGCCATTGGGGACGGGGTCGTTCTGTGTGTCACCGTATTGTTCATTGATGTAAAAGTTGTGTACTTCGTAGCCACGGTCCGTGTGTGTGACACGACTGTCCATCCAGTCTGCTATGCCCTTGAGGATTGGCCATGCTTGTTCTCGTAAAAAGTCTTCATCGCCATGCGTGTTGGCATATTGCAGGAAGGCGTCAGCGATAAAGTGGTTTTTAAATGTGCTTGCACCGAGACATCCAACGGTATCCATGCCACTGATATTGCTGCCTAATAAACAGGTTTGGTTGGGGATGAGCTTGAGTTGATGGGTGCAAAGGCATTGATCGCGTTCGTTGTCCTAACTGTTCTGACGTGCCACATAATCATCAAGTCCGGCAACTTCCGTGAAAAAGCCTGTGCCGAGGCCTATCGCTGGTCGTTTGAACAGTTAAGGTAACACATGCTTTGGTCGTGGACGATTTTAAAGAACTTGAAGATCAAGCCAGTCGCATCACCTATGAAGACGGTACCAGTGTGACTATGAATTGGTCCGAGAATACATACTGTGAACTGGCTCCAATGAGTTTATCCATTGAGCGTGGTCACGAGACTTTGGCATATCAGAGTGTGTCATGTTGAGCATTCAGATGTCGCAGATGATTCATATGTCATATGAGACGTGCTGGAGACAGTGGGCCACGCATGTCAGATGCGAGATGGTACATTGCCGCGAAGGTTTTACCATGAGGCTTATTGGATTCATGGCCATCCCAACTGGTCGGAACGTCATGCGGTCAAATGTCGTGGCTTTGTGGCCGAACTTGTCACCGGAGTTACTCTTTGGGGCGGAACCGGATTGAACATCTACCTCTAAGTTGCGCATTCGTGATAAAGAATATTAAGTATGGCATGCTGAAATATGACATACACACCAGACTTGTCATGATGCGTTTGAACTTGCTTCCTGATAGTGTGCATCAGACAGTTGCATCTTGATCTAGACAATCACGGGTTAGACGTATTGGTTGCACAAACACGCTCGCGTTTGATCGCAACGGTTTGGCCGGTTTGTTCTGCTTGAGCCAGTGAGTTGAGAACGCGCAGGGGTTCGACGACATCTTCAAAGTCGTATGACTGTGCGTCGGGTTTTCCGTTCACAGCATCGGCAAAGGCCTGCCAATGGTAGCTGCCGTTTTGATGGGTCGAAAGGTACTTGTCAGCGACGTGACGTGTTGCGTGATCATGCCCCATCACCAGACTCAGGGATGCCTGATCAAAGGTTTCGCGTATCGGGCCGACATTGCGGTAGATCGTGCCACGTTCAAAATTCAATGTCAGACCGTTGCGGTAAGAATCACCGTCATCAATACAGAAGCTTGCAAAGATGTTGGCAATGACACCGTTTTCAAATGCCAGATTGAGTTGCGCGTTGTCAGCTGTGGGGCGCCCCGTCCGAATTCTACTGCTGAGGACACTGAGTTGTTTGACGTTACCGAAGAGTTGGATCAGGTCGTTGATTTGATATATTCCCAGTCGGAAGACCGGCGCTGCAGGGCAGATGTTTGGATCGTCATACCAACTGCCGTCCGCCTGTTCATGGTAACTGCCCCAGACATCGGTTCGGGCTGCCACGGGACGTCCCAGGTCATATTGCTGTTGCCATCGCTTGATCGTGGCCAGATCTTCACTCAGCCCGGGTCCTGGCGAGTTCATGTGAATCACACGTCCCAGTTCTTTGGCTTCCTGCAGGACCGCCATCGCAGCTTCGGGGGATGTTTCAAACGGCTTGGTGGTCATGACATCTTTGCCGCTGCGGATGATCTTGCGAATCAAGTCCGCTCGACCTTTGGGCCCGGTGTATAAACCAATGGTTTGCACGGCCGGATCTGAGAGGATTTCATCCAGTGATGCATATGACTTGAGCTTGGGTTGTTCCTTGATCAGTACGTTGACTTTGTCCTGATTAAAATCGCATAGGCCCACCAGTTCGATGGGTAAGGTTTCACGATTTTCAATCAATTGCTTAAAAATGTGTTTGCCAAAATTCAGTCCCACTAGGACCATGGAAACGGGCTTATTCTGCGGTGTCATGATGATCTCGTTTACTCATATTGAGATTGGTATTAACGGACTCAATTTATGTCTTGTCAGACCCCAGGACAAGTGTGTTGATCTTGTATGGGGAGATGGCCAAGCCTGTCGCAGGCAAGGACAGTTCAACAGTTATTACTCAGTTGCATTGTTGAAATAGAGTTTGGTTAACGCCAATGCTGCGCCATTGGCAGCAGGTTGGGCAGCAGGTTCAATCCAGTGTTGCATCTGCATGCGACTGCCAAACTCATGCAAGCTTTGATCACGCACCTGTTCCATCAACTTGTTGATATACGATTCAGTGCCCGGTAAATCCGTCATGATCGTCAGGTAGCTTGGGCGACAGAAATTCACTGCATTGGCCAGCCCCATCACCAGCAACTCCGTCATCTGCTTGACACCAGGATGTGTGGCTATATCAAG
>PAIY01000107.1 GCA_002704825.1 Phycisphaeraceae bacterium | reverse complement strand
GTAACGACTCAAACTGAATCGTACCGAGCCGTGGGCGACTTCCGGTTGAACACCCATGGCCAGTAACACCGGGGAGGGTTCAAGTGAGCCACTGGAGCAGGCAGCACCGGCTGAGGCGCAGATGCCCTTTTCTGAGAGCATCAGCAGGATGGCTTCGGCTTCGAGTTTTGGGAAGCCGAGATTGGTGGTGTTCCACAAGCGTTTATACTCACCGGTTTCAGCCAGGTCGCAGGGATTGACAACCGTCTGTGGGCAGTTTTGACAGATGGTCTTTTCAAGTTTGTTACGCAGCTTGGTCAACTCTTCGATGAGTTGGGCATGGGTGACAAAAGATATCGCCAGTTCGGCTGCCTGCCCCATGCCCAGGATCGCGGGGATGTTCTCCGTCCCACCACGTAGTTCACGTTCCTGCGGACCGCCGAGGATTTGCGATTCCAGACGGATGCCACGTTTGATGAAAAGCGCGCCGACACCTTTTGGACCATGGAATTTATGGGCTGCCAATGTCAGCATGTCTGCGTCGATGGCATGGACATCCACGGGCAACTTGCCAACGACCTGTGTGGCATCGACATGAAACGCAACGCGGTGTTCATGATTGTGAGCGATGTTGATCAACTCGGCGATCGGCTGGATCATCCCGGTTTCATTGTTGGCCCACTGCAGACTCACCAGCGCGGTGTCGTCAGGTTGGACGTACATTTCCAGGGCTTGCTGTAAAGTCCGAGGTGCGACAATCCCACAGTGATTCAGTTCCAATGTGATCACACGACAGCCATGTTTGGCCAGTTTCTCAGCAGGTTGACGCACGGCAGCATGTTCGGCATCACTGGTGAAAAGCACCGTGGCATGCGATCCATTGATCGCGAGATTGTTGGCTTCGGTTCCGCCGGAGGTGAAGCAGATTTCACGGGGGCGAGCGCCGATGAGCTTGGCAACCGATGCGCGGGCCAACTCCAATTGCTGGCGGACCATCTGCCCAAAGCGATGCACACTCGAGGGGTTGGCCCAGTATTGCTCGTTGGCTGTGTTCACGGCTTTAACAACCGACTCGGCGGGCTGCGTCGTGGCATTGTTGTCCAGGTAAATCCATTGCATGATCTGTATTGTAAAGACTCAGCGATCATTCGTCCTCTTACTCGACGAACCGAAGCGGATCACGTATCGTGTTGAGCAATGAAACAACTGTTGGGTGTCATTTTGATCATGCTGCTCTGGGCACAGAGTGCGTTGGCGCAGGACCTGCCACAACATGTCCCTGCTGCCAGTGATGAGGCTTTGCATTGGCTGTTGTTGCCAACGTCGCCCAAGGCTGTCGCACAAAACGCAGCACAGTCTGCGTCTGAGAATGCCGAGCAGGCAAAGCTACCCCCGTATCAAATCCTGTTGAACATGACCGATCGTGATCCTGCATCGCAATGGGCAGGGATCACGCAGATTCGCGGTGACCTGCAACCGTCGAGTCTGGCAGCGGTGGGGCATGACCTGTATGTGGTTCTGGGTTCATCACAGGTTTACTGTGTTCAACGACAGGACCCGCCGCCGGGGACGATGCTTCGTGATGTGATCAAGATGGTGGTCCAACCCAAGTTGCCTGTCGAAGGACAGGTGATCTCCGCGTTGGCCAACGATGATGGTTATCACGTCATCATTGAACCGAAGATGACTGTCGAACGTCTGGTCGATGAAAAGCAGACGCCAGAAGATTCGCGTTTGCTTTTGAAGCTGCATCGCAACAAATGGTCGCAATCCCCTTTGCCTGACGTCGTGCTGGATTGGCAGCAGTTGCATGTCATCGCAACAGGCAGCAATGGTCAGGTCGGCTACGTCGGTGTTGCGGATGGGCAACTGGTCATGGCTGCGTTGCAGGACGAGCATTGGCAGACGCAGCCACTTGATTTCACCGTCACCATGCATGCCCAACTCCATTGGCTCAATATCAACGGACATCACATTGCAGCATTGGTCGATTCCCATGATCAGCAATTGCACATTGCATTGCATCTGGTGGTGGGAGATCAGGTGTTGGCGTTGGGCGACTTTACGATTCCAGAAGCGGATTTGAAAGTTTGGACGCTCCTTGCCATGGGTGAGAAAGTCGGCTTGATCACGCAGAATGCAACCGATGATCAACTGACATTGCAAACGTTGGATTTGCAGGGCGATCAACTCGAAGAACCCATCGCCATCACGGTGGGTAATCCGGTCAACGATCTGAACCAACCCGGCCGCTGGATTGTGTTGACGGCGATGATGATTGGCATGCTCGTGCTCTTTAGCGTCTGGCGTCGTGATCCGGCGACCGCGAAAGTCACCGTACCCAAAGGGTATCAGATTGCTGCCATTTCCAAACGTTTTTTGGCGTTGATGATTGACCTGGCGCCGTGCGGCTTGATCAGCAGCTATCTCTTTGACATCACCATGCAGCAGCTTGTCGATCAGTGGCCAGGCGTTGCCATCACATGGGAACAGCTTATGCCCGGCCTGGTGACCATTGCCATCTACATCACCCATACCACGCTCAGTGAAATCTTCACCGCCCAAACCGTTGGCAAGAAAATCATGGGCATCTCCGTCTGCACCATGGACGGCCAATCCCCCGACGTCTGGCAGGTGATTCTGCGCAACCTGCTCAAAACGCTGGACCTCATCGCCTGGTACGCGCTGCCGTTTCTGGTCATCGTCAGCGCTTACCGTCAGCGACTGGGCGATATCGTTGCCCGGACGGTGGTGATCCAACCCAAGCTGCCGGACATCGAAGACTGACATCCAACCGCTTGCGGTTTAGCGCGAGCGTCATCGCAACATTTACCATCCCATCCTCCTTGCGTATCATGTGACGCATGAGTGAATCTTTACCCAATACGTCGCGCCGCGCCATCGTCCTGCTCTCAGGCGGACTTGATTCTGCGACGACCCTTGCCATCGCCATGAATCAGGGCTTTGCCTGTCACGCGCTGAGTTTTGATTATGGTCAGCGTCATGATGTTGAATTGCAGTCCGCCAAGCGCGTCGGTGATGCGATGGGGGTTTCGTCCCATCAAACCATCCAGATTAATCTCCGCGACTTTGGTGGCTCAGCATTGACCGACGATATTGACGTGCCGAAAAACCGCAATGAATCGCAGATGGTCGAAGACGATATCCCCGTCACCTACGTCCCGGCACGCAACACCATTTTCCTCTCCTACGCACTGGCTCTGGCGGAGGTCAAAGGCTGTGGTGACATTTTCATCGGCGTGAATGCAGTGGACTACTCAGGCTATCCTGACTGTCGGCCGACGTTCATCAACGCGTTTGAGAAGATGGCCAACCTCGCAACCAAGGCAGGTGTCAACGGCAAGTTACTCACCATCCACACGCCGCTGATCCAACTGCCCAAAACCGAAATCATCGAACGCGGCACCAAGCTCGGTGTCGATTACGGTCTGACGCACAGCTGTTACGATCCTGATGAACAAGGACGTGCCTGCGGTTGCTGTGACAGTTGCACACTCCGTAAAAACGCCTTTGAGCAATTGGGTTTGAAAGACCCCGTGCTCAGTCACCTTGATATCTGATTGATCTTCTCAAGCCCAAGTCTGAGCAAAGCGAAGGCTGGGATGTTCTATCGCTTCACAGCGACTACAATGCCCACATGGAACTCACCGTCGCCCCGCAAAGTTACAGACCCTCGGATGACTCGTTGATCCTCGCGCTCAAGCAGGCAACCATTGCCATGACGCGCATGGTCTCTGAGGAAACTACATTGGAAGGCGCGATTGCCTTTACCAATCCCGATACGCCATTGATCCGTCAGGCCAATCGTGCTGCTTCATGGGACGGCAGCCCCCAAAGCCTTGCTCATCTCATCGAGCATTACCAGCAGCAGCAACTCAACGCACTGGTCATCGACTGTGAACATGCATCGCTCGACGAATCGCAAGTTCAACTGGCATCCCAAAACGGCTACACCGCGGACACCCGGCAGCTGCTCGTCATGGCACAGTTCAATGCCTACGACAAAATGAACACCGACCTGCAGGTCATCCCCGCACGCGCAGCATATCGCGAAGTCAAAACCATCTACGCTCGCATGGCTCAAACGGACTTTGGCGGTGATCCTGATCTTGCCAAGCAACTGTGCGATGTCATGGTCAATCGACTGGATGAACCGCGACTTGATCTATTTTTAGGACGCATGGATCGCAAACCCGTCGCACTTGGCGGTGTGTATACGCAGGGACAGATCGGTGTGCTCGTTCCGGTGTATGTTGACCCGGACATGCGTGGCAAGCGGCTTGGAATAACCATGCTCAATCATGTGTTGGAACAGTGTGCACGGGCGCAATTGCAGCAGGTGATCGTGGATCGTTCACCCGGATGCTATGCCATCCCGATGTATGAAAAAGCTGGCTTCATCACCGGTCCAAAATACATGAGGTTACTCAAACATGTCGGATAACAAGCCCATCTCAAGCGGCCTGCTGTGGGGGGCGCGTCTCCTGTTACTCATTGCCCTGGCGGTCAGCAGCTACCTGCTTTACCATTCACTGGCTGGCGGTGGTCAGCTTGCAGGATGCGGCGCGGACTCTGCCTTCGACTGTGAATCCGTGCTGGCAAGCAAGTGGTCCAAAGTCTGGGAAATCCCGACCTCCGCGTTAGCCATTGCGGTGTACGTCATCACGCTTGGATCGCTGAACCTGGTCAAACGTCCCAACGCAGCGCTGGCCAAACTCATCGCAGGCATCTGTGCCATGAGCATCATCGGCTCAGGTGTCTGGTTTACGTATCTGCAATTGGGCGTTCTCAAGACCATCTGCATCTGGTGCATGACCGCCCATATCACGGGTTTACTTGGCAGTATTCTGATTCTCCTTGCTATCCCCAAACCCCAGCGTTTACTGTCATTGGTCGGCATCATGCCTGTCCTGGCGATGCTCAGTATTCAGATCAATACCAAAGAAATCACACACACCGTTCAGACCATCGAGACTACTGTACCGTCGGACGCTGCAACCACATCGGATACATCGCAAACAACGGATGGCCAGATTCGCATCGGCAGAAACCAGGTTTTACTGATGGGTAACCGCGTTGCCATCGATCCGCATAAGCATCCGGTTTTAGGTTCACCCGATGCCAAAGAATTTCTGATGTATCTGTTCGACTACACCTGCCCGCATTGCCGCGCGTTGCATGGCAATCTCAAGCAGGCGATCGAACGCTACGGAGATCAGTTGGCAATCATTGCACTGCCGATGCCGTTGAACAGTGACTGTAATCCGTTGGTTTCGAAAAACGAAGACCGTCACCAGGACGCATGCAGCCTGGCGATTCTGGCCTTGGCGGTGTACAAGTCACTCCCCGAGCAATTTGCTGCTTACGACAGTTGGCTCATCGACACCGTCCCCGATGCCGCAACCGCACGGACCAAAGCCATTGAACTCTTTGGCAGTGAAGCTGCGTTGGACAAGGCGATTGCAGACCCGTGGATTGCCAAGGAGATTGAACGCGACGTCAAACTCTACGAACTCTCGGGCGGGGGGGTGATCCCCAAACTCATCGGCAAGAACACGCTCATCGCCGGTCGCCCCGGTGACGTGCTGGATCTCTACGATCTGCTCGAAGACGAACTGGGTTTGGTGCCGGTTGAGTCTGCGGGTGATAAAGCCGAGTAGAGCAGTTCAAACCATTCATCTCCACCTTCCGTCACTCCCGCGCAGGCGGGAGTCCAGTGGAGCCTGCAAGCGTCAACTGTATGTCACTGGATTCCCGCCTGCGCGGGAATGACGACAGCATGGAGAATAACTGCTTGAAACGCTCTAACCACAGATTCGCCTAGATACCCAAAGCCGTGTCGCTCCTGCGGCACGGGTTGCCTTGACCTGTTCTGCACATACGACCCGTGACCCGGGAGGGTCACGGCTTTCAGTGATTAAAAGCAAAAACAAAACTAAAAATCCAAATCCCGCGCAGGTCTCACCAGCAGCTTACGTAACACGGCAAGCAACGTGGACACCGGTTCGAGATAGTTGGATGGCGGGCGGTAATACACCGTGGTCTCATCAATCAGACTCACGCGGCCGGGCGCCCCTTCGAAGACTTTGAACACTTCCTGCGGTGCCTTGGTTTTGAAGATCAGGTCCGGGCCTTCAAGTTTGAGTACATCAATTTGCAAGAGCGTCGCAGCCAAACGTAACTCGGTTAAATCCATGTAGGTTTGGGCGGGGGCGGGCGCTTTGCCATAGGCATCGGTGATGTCTTTGACGACGGCATCATATTCATCCATCGACAACGCACGACTCAGACGGCGGTAGGCTTCCATGCGGAATTTATCACTGCTGATATAGGCTTTGGGCAGTTGACCGATGGCAGGTAACTCCAGATGCGTCTTGGCTGGTTCGATGATCCGTTCGTGACGCAGTCGCTTGGTGGCATGTTCGAGCATCTGGCAGTACATGTCATAACCCACCGCAGCGATATGCCCGGATTGTTCAGCGCCCAGCAGGTTGCCCGCCCCACGGATTTCCAGGTCACGCATGGCAATCTTGAACCCCGCGCCGAGCATTGCGTATTGCTCAATAGCGCGGAGTCGCTTGACTGCTTTGTCATTGACGGGGCGATCTTCAGGCAGCATGAGATAGCAATACGCGCGATGCTTGTATCGCCCGACACGCCCACGCAATTGGTGGAGTTCAGCAAGACCGAAGATGTCCGCCTGGTCGATGATCATGGTGTTGGCGGTGGGGATGTCGATGCCTGATTCAATGATGGTGGTGGAGACGAGGACGTCTGCCTGCTTGCGGATGAACTTGAGCATGACGCGCTCCAGTTCATGGCCCGCCATTTGCCCGTGACCGATGATGACGCGCGCGTCGGGGACAAGACGTTTGACGTTGTCTGCAACACACTGGATGTCATGCACGCGGTTGTGGACGTAGTAAACCTGCCCATTGCGATTCATCTCACGGATGATGGCATTTTTGATGCGGTGTTCGTTGTAGGCAATAACCTCAGTGACAATCGCGCGGCGATCAGCGGGGGGGATCGACAGCGAACTGATGTCACGCAAACCGAGCATGGACATATGCAGCGTTCGCGGGATCGGTGTTGCTGAAAGTGTCAGCACATCGGCGGTGAGTCGGAATTGCAGGAGCTTGTTTTTGTGTTCGACACCAAAGCGTTGTTCTTCGTCAATGATGACCAGTCCCAGGTCAGCAAAGCGGATGTCTTTACTGAGCAGGCGATGCGTGCCGATGACGATGTCGACAGACTTGGTTGCTAAACCCGTGATGATGGCTTTGGCCTGCTTGCCGGTCTTGAAGCGGTTGATGCATTCGATGTTGATGGGATAGTCTGCCATGCGCTTGCGGAAGGTGCGTTCGTGTTGTTCAGCAAGCACGGTGGTGGGGACGAGGACGGCGACTTGTTTACCAGCATCGGCAGCTTTGAATGCAGCACGGATGGCCACTTCGGTTTTACCAAAGCCCACGTCGCCACAGATCAATCGGTCCATCGGGCGCGGGGACATCATGTCCTGTTTACAGCTATGGATTGCGGTGAGTTGGTCTTCGGTCTCCTGGTAGGGGAACTCGGCTTCGAACTCTTTTTGCCACTTGGTGTCTTCGGGGAACCGAATGCCGGGGATGGCCTGTCGGGCGGCCTGCACGCGGAGCAGTTCGCTTGCCATGTCTTTGACGGCATCTTCGACTTGTTCTTTTTGTTTTTCCCAACGCTTGCCACCGAGTTTGGACAGTGGCGGGCGCCCTTCAAAGCCGCCGATGTATTTACTGACCATGTCGATCTGCGTGGCAGGGACGTGGAGCAGGGCTTTATCCGCGAACTCGAGGGTGAGATATTCTTCAGTTGGTGCGGACTTCTCGGTTTTCTTTTTCTTGGTCGGTTGGGGCAGGCCTTCGGGAGTTTTGCGACTGCCGGGCACCATTTGGCGAAGCCCACGGAACAGCGCAATGCCGTGATCGATGTGCACGACGTAATCACCGGGCGTTAAGTCGAGAAACGCATCGGTCGCGCGACTGCCTGCACTTTGTGAGCCGGAGAGTCTGCGGATGGTCCGCCGGACTTCATAGCGGTGGAAGATTTCCTGATGCGGTGTGAGGATGAGGGTTTGGCCCTGATCGTTCTCCCACGTGAACCCGCGATAGAGATAGCCCACTTCGATGGTCAACCGATCCATTGACCCGGGGATGTGCTGCTCAATGAGTTCGATAAGGCGGTCTTTTTCCGCAGGCTTGGGACAGACGATCACGAGTTTGGCTTTGGGATCGTCGGAGCGTTCGCCCAACTCCTTGACGGCAGTGGAAGCGTTTTCGCTGAAAGGTGTCAGCGATGCGATGGGGAGTGTCACCGCGGTCTCCGTGCCCGATGTCGAGGAGTATTGGTTCATCTCCACATGCGGGAACTTGATCAGCGAGGCAAAGACAGTGGAGGGAGCGTAGATGCCTACAGGATTGGTGAGTCGTTCGTAGTAACCACGTGCCTGCTCGGAGAGTTCCATCACTTCATGGAGTACGACAGCGGTGTCGCGGGGCATGAGTTCCCACAGTGATGTCGTTGCCTGATCGGATTGGAGTTGATCGAGTTTGGCGCCGATGAACTGGACGGATTCGAGCCGCTTGCCACTACCCATGGTGTCGGGATCGACCATGCAGATGCTGTCGATTTCATCACCAAAATAATCCAGTCGCACCGGGTCCTGATTGGCCCCCATGGGCGGGTAGATGTCGACAATCCCGCCACGCACGGCAAATTCGCCGGGTTGCTCAATGCCTTCGACGCGGCTGTAGCCTGCATCGGTGAGCCACGTCGCCAGGTTGCCTGGTGACATTTCCTGCCCGACTTTGAGCGTCATCGCCATCTCGGGGATCGCACTTGGGATCGGGACCGATTGCATCAACGCCTGAACCGGTGCGACGATGACCATCGGCTTTGCATAGTTCGTTGCTGGATCAGAAAACTCATGCACCAATGCCAATCGCTCAGCAAGTAATTCCAGCGAAACGCTGCTCTCACCGGGTAAGACTTCCAACGCACCAAAGCGGCGGATTTCAAGGTCATGCCCAGCCTGTTGCCAGAGTTCAAGGTCTTCGACGGCATTGTCCGCGTCATCCAGGTGACCAACCACCATGAGTACGTGACGATTGCCTTGCAATGCGGTTGCACCACTGACCAACGCTGCGGACGAGCCTTGCGAGCCATGCGCAACAAAGCGTTGCACCTTGCTTGAGGCAAGTTGCCTTGTGATGACCTTGAGTTGTGAACTTTCCAGAAGGTCGTTTAGCCAGGGATGTTGATTGGACTGGTTCACGATTCAGATTGTACGTCAGGATGTTCCATGTCGTCAGCGAGCACGGGAAGCTCGATAATGCTACCGATGGGTTTACCGGGCTTGGGCGCTTCGATGGATGGGACGTCCAGGTGATAGACCATGGCGATTTCGTCGCAGGCCTGATTCTTGGGGCAGTTCAGACACTCGCTCCAGACTTTCAGGGGCAGTGTCATGCGGTCGACGACGGTGAAACCCAGTCGCTCGAAAAAACGCTGTTCATACGTCAGGCTCATGAGCTTGGCGATGCCCAATTCGCGTGCGTCTTCAATGGTCGCTTCGACGAGGCGGCTACCCAGACCTTTGCCTTGCTGAGAGTGGTGGACAGCCAATGAATAGACTTCCGCCAGGTCCGCCCAGACAACATTCAGGCCACACACGCCCACGACATTGTCCTCGTCATCAACGGCCACGTGAAAGTCGCGGACATTTTCGTAGAGATCTTCCAGCGACCGATGCAACATCAGCCCACGTTCAGCGAACTGGGTGACGAGTTTGGCTATGCCAACAATATCTTTAACAATTGCACGGCGAATCATCTCTCATGTCCTATCGACCAAATGACAAACGGGACATTATACCGGAGAATTTCGGATTGCGGATTTCGAATTAAAAACCGCTTGCGGTTTAGCGAGAAATTTTACAATGGTTTCTTGTCGATGCGCTAAACCGCAAGCGGTTTTATAAATTCAATCTCGAATCAGATTTTCACTCGGGCAGGTGGTCTTCGCAGTAGCAGACGGGATCACCTTCGCCGGGGAGGTATCTGAAATGAAGCTGTGGGTCGGACTTGTCGGTACGCTTGCAGACCGAGCAGGTGTGAAACGGCGTGCTGGCTTCCTTGATCGCCTGAGCTTTCTGGGCCATCCGCTTTTTCCCACCCTTGACCCGGCGGGCGATGTCAGCCCCGAAAAACAGGCTGAAGTTGAGCATGGCTGCACTGATTGCCAATTGACCCGAAAGATCCGAGCCGATGAAGGAGAACACCAGAAAGGCCGCGGTGAGCATGCCCAGGTATTTCACCTTCACAGGCAGGATGAAGAAAAGATAAAACTCAAAGTCAGGGTACAGGTAGGCAAAGGCAAGAAACAGTGACGTCATCAGATAGAAGTTCGTCGTTTCCTGCGACGGCACGATGAATGCCGCACCAATCGTCCCGAGCATTCCCACGAAGATGTAGAGATTGTAGCGGAACTCACCCCAGTGAGCTTCCAGCGCATTGCCCATGAGATAGAGAATATACATCGCGAAGGCAAACCAGATGGGGGAAAGCGTTTTGGGAATGAACATGAAAACCAGCAGCCGCCAGACTTCACCTTCAAGCACCATGTTGGGAACCAGAACCATCTGGCCGTACAAATCACGATTCGCCAGTATCCCCAGGAAAAACAGGGTCTGACCGCCGATGAGAATCCAAGTCAGGTGCGGGACACAAAACCGTCCGAGTTTACGTTCCAATTGCTTGAGCATGAGGTTGGGTTCTTTACAAATGCTGTGAGACCACATTCAAACTTACAGACGATCGCGATCATAATCCGAAGCACCGCCATCTCCGCCGAGTTCTTCGCTGGCAGCCATCTCTTCGTGTTCCATGATCTCGGAAGTGACCATGGTCGATTCCAAGAGCCGGTTGATCTTTTTGCGGACCAGGAAAATCAAGGGCACATGCGGGATGCGTTTGAGTTCCGTCCGTCCTGTTGCTGAGTACACAATCAATGTGCCTGCCCCGAGAAGCAAAAATTCCAGCAGGTCCGGATAGGTACACCGCACGCGTTTGGCACCGCGCGCCAGTGAGTCGTCAGCACGACCCCAGGAGTAGTGTTCAAATTCGTTATGCGTGATCCGCCAGCGGTGTTGCAGGCGCGCCCAGGCGAGCATCACAAAATAAGGGACCACCAGCAGGGCACTGATCGCGTTGCCAAAGCCTTTGTCATATTTCACATCAAGGCTCGCAAACCAGTCATAGATGTTGCCAAAGAACGTAAAGCCCTTGGCATCTTCAAGCCAGCGTCCCAGAAAAAAGAACACCGCGAAGATCAATAGCCAGAATGCTGCGTGGTTGCGCTCAATATCCACACTCAAGGTTAGCACCACCAACACCATCAGCATCAGGTAGATCCAACCTGCAACTTCCAAGCTCAGAACTTCGGGTGTGATGAAGTGAAACAACGGGCCGATCGCCAATAGCGGCCAGGCGAACACCAGCTTCGGGTAGGTGCAAAACACCACAGCAGATTTTTTTCTTGTTCCCATATGGCATAATGTATCGGATGCGCAGTTGAACTGCCATCAACACATAAGGATTTAACCACTGAGTCATAGAGACACAGAGCCCGAAAATCAACAAAATTTTTTCTCTGATTTGTCTTTCTCTGTGCCTCTGTGTCTCTGTGGTTAAGACAGAAAAATTAAACAACCCAACGGAGCCCTCCACATGGCCAAAGGCCGCGATTTATCAAGCCATCAAAGTAAGATCGTTAAACGCTATTACCAGAACATCGACACTGCCATGACGCAGAAACTCGGTGAGATGGTCAGCGAGCTTTACCTGGCTGATTCACCGGCCAAGCAGAAGTCGCTGTGGGATCGCGTGATCAAGGCGCTGAACAATACCGATGCCGATCCTGCCCATTGGGAGAAGATCACCAAGGCACGCAGCATTGAAAAACTCGCTCTGTTTCTCGGTGATTTGAATCTGGGCAACTACCCCCGCAAACCCAAGCCTGAAGACCGACCAACACCACCCAAGCCGATGCCCACCCCGACTCAGGCAGAACCCGCTCAGCCAGCCAAGCAGTTCGACGGCCCGTATCTCCGCCATGCGATGAACCAGTTCAAACGCCGCTATAAACTCACACGCCTCGACGATGTCTCCCGCCTGGGACGCAGCCCACTCTCAGGGGGTGGTAACAGCAACATTGTCGGCATCACCCCGCCCCCCGAGTTCCCCCGCGAAGTCTGGGAAGAACTTGTGCGTCAGGGCCGACTCAAAAAAGCCGGCTCAAACATGTATGCCATGCCGTAAAACACCACCCGACCTAAGGATGGATCATTCAGTGTCTCCATGGTTGTTGAGGAGTAGTGTCATTTGTTTTATTTGCTCCGAATCATTGGCCTCCTGCGCCATTCGCATTGCCTCTTGATAGAACAACTTCGCCAAATTCGAGCGTTCTCGTTCATTTAACAACGCTCCCAATGTAACCAGTGGCCTTATTTTTTCATCCAGTGTCTCAATTGGTAGCATTGCATATTGCTGTAAAAAGCTCGTTGCCTGTTCTATGGAATTTAGCTGCTTGTCACAGAACTCACATGCGTTGTATACGAATGTATTTTTGTTTTGTTCTGAGCAATCAGTCTGTACTTGGGGCAAAATCAAACCTGTAGCAAAATCAAATCCAGCCCAAGCAATTTGATCTGTTTGAGCATATGTCATTGCCCTATAACATAAGGCGTTGACGTACTGATTGGCTGGCGTGTCTTCCATCTCAATAACAGCTGTGTAGTCTTGAATTTCCAGATCTGTTCGAGAAGGTGATAACTGACCGTATGTCATTCCACGATTAATTAGTGCTCTGGTGAGTTGATCAGCTGATGCGTCCCGCATATTGATAACCGTAGTGCAGTCTTCTATTGATTGCGCAGATTGTGGAGGCTCCAATTGTTCATAAAGGCTCCCACGGTTAATCAAAGCCTTGACACGGTAATCATTTGGGGCCTCTTCCATCTCAATGACGGTAGAATAATCTTTGATTGCCAACTCATATTGAGGTAGAGTCAATTCCTCGTAGGCCACAGCGCGGTTAAACAAGGCTTGTGCATAAGCAATATGCAATTGGACCGCACGCTTCTCATGATCATGTCTGTGATCAATGTGTTTTTTTAGCAAATCAAGTAGTACATTTGAGGTTGTATCATTTTCTAAAGCCACAAGACGATGGGCAGAATCAACAACCATATAACCCCAGGCATCAATGGTAGACCATTGCGACGGGGCCGGCGGCAGGCCATCGCCGGGTATCGGATTGCTTGTTTCATTGGGGACAATTGATAACAACGCCAACAACTGGTTGTGATGGGGAAAATCATTGATGCAACGTATGCAAAATATCCCCACATTATAGTAATTAAGAACCCAGGCCAGTCGGATCAATGCCTGTGTATCCGACACCATGTTTTCCGGATCGGTGTAGGGTTTGTGTGTCACCTTGTCGATAATCGCGCCGGTATCGGCAGCCAAACGGGACAGCACCCAGATTTCACTTAAAATATCAGGTTCCAGATCGGGGAGCCATGCTTGTTGTTGCACAGCACTGCCGGCAAATTCGGCGAGTGCGGCACGTTGAGCTTGATCCACCACGTCGCAAGGCAGAATAGCTTCGAAATCATGAATGAATTCAGCTTGCGTCCAAAATCCGGGCTTATCCGGCAGGCCACCGCATAGCGTTGCCAGCGTCAGCAAGTTGGCATGCTTATCGTCTACCTTGGGTTGACCGTTACGCCAGTGTTCCACTTCCCGGTGAATGACAAACTCCATGAGTTTGGCCTGATCCCATTGACGTAAATTGGGATGCTGCTGGTCATGCAACTGCTGCTGAACGGCTAATCCTGCGATGGCTGCATAAAATGGGCGATGATGCGCATCGAGTTCCTTTAGTGTGGTCAGTAGTTCATCGTCATTTGCAATGTTGCCCCCTTGCTCACTTGCGATCCAGGCGAAGCTGTTCCAAAGCGAATCGTCATCCAGGGGCTTGAGTTCGCGCGAAGGAACTCGGGCTTGTGCCTGATCAGGCAACCGATACGCCGTCGCTTCAACAGCTTCACGAACACCGGCGCTGATGGCGGTGAATTGATCCACCCACCGGTCATTGGTATCGCGTTCTAGCAGTAAAAAACGAATGGGATACTTGCGTAAATCGTCATTGTCCGCGTGATAAATGCTCTTTAACGCTTCGCCGATCTGCGTTGCGGCTGATTCGACATAGTCGACCACAATGAGGGTTGGGCCGGTGATCTGCCATTTGGCCCAGTCATTGAAACTGGTCTTGGCCTGATTGGTTAAAAAGCCGACGGTCCAGTCTTCATGGTTCAGGTGAAGCTGTTTTTCTTTGACGCGTTGGCAAAACTCGTAGGCAAGTCGCGATTTACCCATACCACCGGGACCGGTCCACAGCCACCAGAGCAGGTCAGGGCCACGCTGGTCCTCGGCAGGTTGGGCATTAAGGAACGTTTCCAATTCGAGCAATTCGGCATTTCGGCCGAACATGGGGACACGCATGGAGGTGTAGCGAAACGACTGGGCGATACGACCGGTTAACTGGGGCTCGGGCAATTCCAGTTCAGGCTTGATTTAGACGGCCTGCAGAATTCTGTTTTGTGTTTGCCTGTACTCATTGAGCAGATTTTTCTTGAGTTGTTGCAGAGACTCGTAAATCGCCCGTAACGTCGTGATCTGCACACGGACTTGTCCCGGCAAACGGGCAAAGCGATCGCTGTGATCCATGATGTACTGCGTGACCGTCAACGGCGAATGGGCATCGCCATCAAAGATGGCACCCAACTCATGATCAACAGGCGTTTGTAGAATTTTTGCCAGCAATGCTAAGGGGCTTGTTTCGCATTCCACTTGTGGATCGTCAATCCCCAGTTCGGCTGCCAATGCCTGCAAGGACTGGAGCTCGTTATTGGGCTGTTCTCTCAGCTGTTCAATCTTCTGAGCCAGTTGATCAATCTGGGTCTTGTTCGCCCATTCCTGGTACAGCTTGATGCCCGACGCGCCTGCCAGAATCACCAGCAGTCCCGCTGTCGCGGTACAAGCAACCGAACCCGTTGCAATGGTACAAATACCGCCTGCCACCAATGGCGCGACAGTCGCACCCGTGGCACCTGTTTCAATGATTCCCCGGGCAAGATTGGCCAGTTTGTTGACATACCCCGTTGCTGTCATATTGGTAGTTTAGCGATCCAGCCTGCCTGGTAAACATCTAAGCCTGAAAAACGCTAAAATCCACACTTGGCAATTTTGTACCTGACTTGATGCAAGGAGCAGCCACATGGTTGCATCGTACCCCGGCCTCGACGCCCGCCTGATGGTGGGGATGGAAATTCACGTTGAATTGGCGACGAAGACCAAGATGTTCACGTCCGTCCCCAATGTCGCGCATCCCGATTATCACCACTCCGAGCCCAACAGCATCATTGACCCCGTGGTCATCGGCATGCCCGGTGTCCTGCCGGTGATCAACAAAGCGGCGGTGGACATGTCCATCAAGGTTGGCCTGGCGCTGGGTTGCAAGATCGCCAACTTCACCAAGTGGGATCGCAAGAGTTATTACTATCCGGACCTTCCCAAGAATTACCAGATCAGTCAGTATGACCTGCCGATCTGTGGCGAAGGTGAAATCGAAATCCCGGTTAACGCTGAACCCGAGGCACCGACCAAGACCATACGCATCCTGCGTGCTCATCTGGAAGAAGACGCGGGTAAACTCGCTCACGAAGCGCCCGGCGGGGTTGCCATCGATCACTCGATCGTGGACCTTAATCGTGCTGGTACGCCGTTGCTTGAGATCGTGACCTATCCCGACTTTGAAACACCTGACGAAGCCGTCATGTTTGGCCAGACGTTGCGTGACATCGTTCGTCACATCGGCGTGTCTCAAGGTGTCATGCAGATGGGTCATATCCGTTTTGAACCCAACATCAACGTCATCATCACCAAGGATGGCAAGACCTACAAAACGCCGATTGCAGAAATCAAAAATCTCAACAGCTTCAAAGCGGTGTATGGTTCGATTGCATACGAGTACGAACGCCAGATTGATGAATGGATGCAGACCGGCGAAGTGATGGGCGCTCGCAGCAAGTCCACACGTGGTTGGGATGACACCAAGATGCAGACCACGCTTCAGCGTCACAAGGAAGACGAGGACGAGTATCGGTACTTCCCCGATCCGGACCTTGTGCCTGTGACGATCAGCCAGGAGCATATTGACACGCTGCGTGCTCAGTTGCCCGAGTTGCCGTTGGTCAAGCGCAAGCGTTATGCCGAGGAATTGGGGTTGAACGACAAGCAGATTGATGCGTTGCTTGCTGAGCCTGCAACGACCGCGTTGTTTGATGCGGTCTTGAAAACGGGGACCAGCGCCAAGCGTGCTGCTGCGATTCTGCTCAACTATGCCGCCAAGCGCGCCAATGAATTTGGTGTCGAAATGGACCAGTTGGGCATTACCGCCGGGCAGATTCACGACATTGCCAAGCTTGCTGATGATGACAAGATCAGTTCCACTGCCGCTGCGGATCTGTTTAACCTGTGTTGCGAAAACCCCGGCGATTCTGCTGAGGAGTTGGCTAATGATCACAAGCTCATTCAGGTGTCGGACACCGGTGCGCTGGATGCGATGATCGATCAAGTGGTTGCCGACCCCAAGTGCGCCAAAGCCGTTGAAGACATCAAGGCAGGCAAGGACAAAGCCATCGGCATGCTCATGGGCCAGATCATGAAACTCTCCAAGGGCTCCGCCAACCCCAAGGTCGTCACCGAGATGATCAAGAAGAAGCTTCAGGGGTGATTTTAAGGTTTATTTTCAAGGTGTTTTTGCCATGAGATCGCACATTTAGCCGCATCACTTGTGATGCGCGCATATCAAACGCATCGCAAGCGATGCGGGTAAATGGAACATGGTGAATCATATGTGATGAAAAATGTCTTGATCTGTCTTGTGAAAAAGCTCAAGCACCAAAGAGCCAGTTTTTGAAGAAGACGAAGAAGAGGATCACGCCGAAGAAGAGTTGAACGAGGCCGACGTAGCCGACGATGTCGCGGGTGCCTTTGTTCAGACGCAGCAGGGGGCCGTTGATCATCGCACAGATTTTGTTAAGGAATGGGCCGAGTTGTTTGAGCAGGTTGGCAAGCAGAACCGAAAGCGTGCCTGAGAGTTTGCCCAGTGGTTTGAGCTTGGCCATGAGACGAGTGATGAAGCTGGGCTTTTTCTCGACAGGTTCCGCGAATTCATCTGCTTCTTGGATCGACTTGTCTGCTTCGATAGCAACGGCCTGTTCGGCTTGCTCTGCCTGGGGCGGTTGGACTTGATCAGCAGCTTCGTAGGCCATTTCCACTGCAATGGATTCATGCCCTGTGTCCGATTGGACGGCTTCTTCGGGACTTTCAAAATCGCCCATCAAGTCATCAGCATCGTCATGCCCGACCTCGAGCGCTTCTTCGGCCAGTTCGGCTGCGGGAATGGCTTGCTCTGCAGCGACCGGTGCTGCCTGTTCGTTGAGTTCGTCGGGGGCTTCGAAGAAACCTTCCAGCTCATCGTCGACTTCGTGGTCCTGGGCAGCTTCAGCCTGGGGCGCTTCAGGGACTGGTGTGGATGCCTGAGCGGCAGCCTGTTGTTCCTGTTCCTCTTTGGCCTGCGAGGTGTTCTGGCTGGCTTCCTGGAGATTTTGAAGAACCTGTTCAGGCGACTGGAACGCTGCTTCGAGGTCTTCGTCGCTGAGGCCGTGTTCTGCGATTTTCTCCGGCGTTTCAAACATGTCCGACACCGCTTCGCTGGCATGCTCTGCCAATAGCGAATCGATGTGATTGATCATGGCTGAGGGATCCTGCGGTTCATCCATGGCAGGATCATGTGCTACGGGAGCGTGAGCAGCTTGTTGGTCAACTTCAGGTGATTCGAACTTGTCGGTGTCGACGAGTTCCTGAATTTCGTCTGCTGTGACATTGGCAGCTTGCGATTCGTCCGCAGAAGCATCAACTGGTGCATCAGGTTTGGATGCGCCTTGCATGGCCTGACTCATCAGACTTTCAAGTTCATTGGCCAACGCATCGTTATTCAGTGTCTGCTTGGTGTCGGCATCTTGTGGAGCAGGTGCGGCATTGGCGTCAGTTGAAGGCTCACCGGGAACTTGTACGGCGTCAGCAAACAGGGCGTCAAGTTCAGATGCCAAGTCCACCGAGGCGTCCGGATTGTCCTGAGTTGGGGCGGCTGCGGCTGGCGTGGCGGTATCGGCTTGCGGTGATTGCTCACGTACCTGAGCACGGGTTTCCTGGCGTTGTTTCTTCTCTTTGGCAAGACGACTGAGTTCGGTCTTGGCCTGGCCGAGCACGTCGTCCCATGCTAAGGCAAAGTCGGCTTCGTCCAGTGAGGCGTCCACTTCATTCTCGGCGGCAGCAGCTTCGGCGGCTTCGTGTTTCTCCAACGCGTGGTTGATCAGGCCATCAAGTTCTGAGGCCAATTCATCATTGGTCAGACTTTCACGAATGGTCTGAATCTTCTGGGCCTGGCTTTCCTGGTGACGTTTGAGTTTTTCATCGGTGATGCGCGACAACTCGGCCTTGGCTTGATTGAGCACGTTGTCCAAAGCATCAGAGAACTGGTCATCATTCAATGACTCAAACGATTCGGAGGACTCTGCTTGAGCCTGCACTTCTGCCAACAGGTTGTCGAGTTGGTCGGTCAGGTCTTCATTGCTGAGCTTGCCACCATTGCCGGTGTCGGCTGCGGAGTCGGCAGGCTTGTTGCTACCCACCATCTGGTTGAGTTGCGTACGTGCTTCACTGAGTACCTGGTCCCACTGGTTGGCAAAGTCCTGGTCATCAAAGACGCTTTGCTCGGTGTCGGCAAGCAGTTGCTCAAGATTGGGATTGTCCTTGGCCTTGGCCCGCAGGTTCTCAAGCTTGCGTGCTTCGCGTTCCTTTTGCTTGGCAATTTTGTCCTCAGCGATTTTGGCCAGTTCGCTCTGTGCCTGTGTCAGAACACTGTCCCAAGCACTGCTGAAATCGTCTTCGTTGAATTGAGCTTCAGTATCCTGACTTGCTGCTTCCTGTGCCTGTTGTTCTGCCTGTTCAGCAAGAAGCGAATCGGGGTCAGCAAAGAGCGCATCCAAATCATCGTTGCTTAGCCGGTCAAAGTCATCCACTTGATCCAGTGTCCTGGACTTGGCGGGTTCGACTGGAGCAGCGGCAGCGGGCTCAGGTGTGGCTGGTGCCTGATCCTGATCCGACGCGGTGACGGTATCGACACTGTCAAAGAGCGCATCCAGATCGTCGTTACTCATTTTCGCATCATCAGCCAGACCAGCTAATGGATCAGCGGCCGCGGGGTGGGACGAATCGGGTGCCTTGGCATCGGATGTATCCGCGACCTGGCTGATGGCGTCAAAGAGCGCGTCCAGATCGTCATTGCTCATTTTCGCATCATCTGCCACACCAGCCAAGGGATCGGCGGATGCATCGGCAGGCGCGGGGGGTGTTGCAGCAGCAGGTTCCGCAGACTCTGGCGTGGTCGGCTTGACTTCCTGCTTCTGGGCAACTTGAGGTGCAGGCTTGGCAGGTGCGTCTGGATTATGCGGGATCGGATTGGAAAAGGCCTCGTCAATCGCGCTTTCGAGTTGATCCGGTTCAATCGGCACGAAATTGCTGGCCGGATCGAACGAAGCCCGTTCGGGGACTTCAATGCGCTTGGTTGGCTGAGTCGATGGTTGGCCAGCCGCTTCCTGCGGTTGTTGTTCCTGTGCTGCCGCTTTTTCTGCTGTCGGTTGCGCCGCTGCTGGTGCGTTTTGGTTATGCGGAATCGGGTTGGAGAACGCTTCGTCGATGGCGCTTTCCAACTGGTCGGGCTCGATGGGCACGAAATTGCTGGCCGGATCAAATTCCGCACGCTTGCGGACTTGGGCCCGTTTGGTTGGCGGTGTCTTGACGGGTTTGGCTTGGGCAGCCTGCTCGACAGCGTGATCAATATCACGATCCACCGCGCGACTCAGTTCCTCATCACTGGCCTGGGGCATCTGGGCAGGCGTCGGTGTGTCGTTTTGGGGCGCATCGGTGCTCGAAGCCTGGTCGATCGCCTGATTGATCAGGGCAGCCAACTCATCTTCCTCGATGGGTTCGTGGCTTGATGAGGCAGCTGGCGCTTCGGGTGTCGTTTGAGGTTTGGCGGTCTCTGCAGGGGCAGCAGCAGCTTGTTTGGGTGACTCTACTTTGGGTTTGGGCTCGGGCTCGGGCTTAGGCTTAGGCTTGGGAACAAAGCGCGGCTTGCCATCGTCTCCGATCAGCTGATCCGCTTCGAGCAGACCCGGCTCGGCTTCCTCGATCTGATCGAGGATGCCCTGGAGATGATCCTCAAGTGACAACGCTTCCTGCGGCTGGGCTTCCGAGGTATCCGGGGCTTCCGGGGCGTCCTGAGGATCGGGCGTTGGGTTGTCCGATTTGTGATCCGTCACGTGCGAACTTTCAGCAATATCACTGACAGAAACAACCGCCATCCACAGCAGTTGCTATCCTGTACTCTACAATTCACCCAGGACGCAGCCATGGCGTCAGGGCGAGTTGAACGCTATTTATATGTTATCGACCATTGGCGCAGCAGACTCAAAATTCTTGCTTGCCACAATGAATCCATGATCACCAAGCTTTGGGAATGAGGTCCGATGAGACGCTTTTACGTGGGGCAAAGTCCGACACAACAGGCAGTTGCAGCATTCTCTGCCGGATTGACCGTGGCGTTGGACCCGCAGCAGAGTAAACATGCCTGGAAAGTCCTGCGCATGCAGACCGGCGACCGCGTGGAACTGGTCGATGGCACAGGGCAATTGGCAGTGGGGCAGATCACCCAATGCAAGCCGGTGATGACGGTCGAGATTCAGGAAGTTTCGCAGGTCCCGCCATTGCTGCCCCGCATCACGTTGGCCTGTGCGATGCCCAAGGGCGGCAGGGCGGACGATATGGTCAATCAGCTTTGCCAACTGGGTGTCGATGAACTAATTCCCATCAGCACGGAGCGCAGCGTCGTCGAAGCCAAGCCCAACAAGCTTGATCGCTTTGAGCGCATTATCGCTGAGGCCTCCAAACAATGCGGTCGAACGCATGGCATGATGATCAGCCAACCCATGGATTTGAAAGATCTGGCTCAGCGACAGTTTGACGAAAAGCGTATCGGCCTGCCGACTGGCGAGGTGATCGACGTCCCAAATCCGGAAATTCAAACAATGTTAATGCTCATTGGCCCGGAGGGTGGTTTTACGGATGATGAGATTCAATGGGCTTTGGGGCAAGGCTTTAGGTCCTGGCAGTTTGCGCCGTATGTACTGCGTATCGAGACTGCAGCGGTTGCCAGTGTCGCAATTTTGCGAACAACGATCAAAAGATATTGAAATATTTTTAATCGAATATAGAATCTTTTCGCAATGATTTACCGATGACTCCTATTACGTGATAATTTTATCGGGAGTCAGGTGGCATTTCTTGTCCATGCCACCGACACGAGAAAGGATTCGTGAATCATGATTTTGCGTATTCCCGTCACCAAGGTTTATGAAGTCCACGTTTCAGACGATGGCCAAATCGCCACCCCCAATGTTGTTCGCGACGTCAAAGGCGAAGCGAGCAGCTGGAGTGCCGAGCAGGTCGAAGAACGTGGTACATTGGTTCAAACACAAGCAGGCCATGCCAGCATTGTTTGTGCCAACTACCCCGGCGACATGCCCTGCACCGACTGATCGTCTTCCAATATTGAGTTGAGCGTTTGGCACCGTGATCCTGTCATTGCGCAGGTCGCACGCTGTTGTACGTCGCAACTTAACGGTTGATTCGTCATTTTGAATCAAGCGCCCGTTGCATGCCGTTTTGTTTTTGCGGCTGTGACTCTACAATGGAAGACATGAGTTCACTACAGGGACATTTCCTCATCGCCTCCCCGAGTATGGATGATCCAAACTTTCGCCAGACGGTGATGTTGATGGTTCAGCATGATGCCGACGGCGCATTGGCTTTGGTCCTCAATCGCCCGAGCAATCTTTCCGTGCAACAGGCATGGGAACAGGTCGGCTCCTCGCCATGCAAATGTGACGGCCAGTTGGGTATCGGTGGACCTTGCCAGGGGCCGATCATGGCTTTGCATACCCGCAAGGATGTCGGCGAGAAGCAGATACTGCCCGGTGTCTTTCTCAGTGTTGAGGAAGAGAATGTCAGTTGGCTGATGCGTCGCGGTGCCGAGCAGATCAAATGCTACATCGGCTATGCCGGCTGGGCGCCGGGCCAACTCGAAGAAGAGATCGCAGCTGGCTCCTGGAAGTCGATCCCTGCCCAGTTGGACCTGGTCTTCACTGCCCAAATCGAAGACCTCTGGCGACAGGTCACCCAGACCGCCGACCGCGATATCGCCTATCCCAATCTCCTGCCGCACATGATCCCGCATGATCCGACGATGAACTGAGCCTGCAATCGAGACTTTGATCAAGGCAGTTTTTACCACAGAGAACTCAGAGACAAGAGAGTTGTCTGCCTATGTATTGTCCCAAATGTAACAGTCTACTTAGGGATATCGATGGAGTGCTGAAATGCGTTCCCGGAAATATGACTCTTTCCAAGTCCATGCAATCACTCTTACTTGAAAGATTTGGTGATAATTCATACGACTCACCTCAAGAATCCTTGAAATTTCCAGTTGGAGGAAATTGGTTTTGCCCTGCTTGTGGTATACAAATGGAAGAAGTATGCGGTCATTTATTTTGCCCACAATGCAAGCGTTCACTTAATGGTCTGATACATCAACTTGTTGAACAACATCCTCACCATGGCCATGGTATGTAAATAACCACTGCAAGTTTACTGAGCGAAAACATTCTATCTGATGCTTAGAATATGCCTTATTTACAGATAGAACGATGCATTACTTACTCTCTCTTACCTCTGAGACCTCTGTGTCTCTGCGGTAAAAAATGTCTTGATGAATTTTGAGAGATGACGTTTCAGGTGCGCGCAAAAAAAGAGGCGACGATTCATACGAATCGTCGCCCGGAGGGAAAAGAGAGACGCCTAAGTAAGTGGGAACCTTTTCAGGCTCCGGATAATGTGTCACCCATCAAGCAGCGTCGAGCAGGTTCTCTGCTTCTTCCATTGCGTTGGGTAACGCCTCGCCAATTTTTTCGACCTGATCACAGGTCAAGTTAAGGTCCGCGAGGACTTCTTGATTAAATTCCAGATTATCGACAGTGTCTGTATAGCCTATGCCGAGTTTAGCGACTAGCACGTCTGCAAGGTTCACCGCAGAAGCAAGCTTGCGCTGGTCTTCTTCGAGTTCCATGGGGTTGTGATGGTGACCCGTCACGTAGATGAAACTGTTGGGGAACTTCCAGGCACGACACAGGCCAGCACCAAATTCCTGGTGGTCGGCACCGAGAATCTCCGTCTCAATCGCACGCAGCGACAGTTCCGGGTTTTCTTTTTTCTTGAGAATCACTTCAACGAACTTGCCACGCATCGCCTGGATTTCGACCATGATGCCGATGTCGTGAATCAGACCGGCAAGGAACGCTTCGTCTGCCAGTCCAAGCTGGGCTTCTTTGCCAATCATCTTGGTGGCGGTGGCGACAGCAATGCTGTGATTCCACAGATCATGTGCATCAAAGTGCGGGGCGATCTGACCACCGCGGAACAACTTGGCCAACGACGCGGCGATGGCGATGTTCTTCACGGCATTGAGGCCCAAAAGCACGATCGCACGGTTGATCGAGGCGATCTGGCCCGGAAGACCGTAGAACGCACTGTTGACCACCTTGAGAATGCGAGCGCCAAGGGCCGGGTCATTGGTGATGACTTTGTTCAAATCCTGGGCGGTGGAGTTGGGATCTTCAACAAGATTGATGATCTTGAGCGTGACCTCGGGCAGGGTCGCAATATGGCTGATTTCACCAATCGCGGATGCAACAACATCGGCTTTGGCTGATTCGGCAGGTTGACTCATAGCCTGGGTCATGAAACTTTCTCCTCAAACGCCTTGCTGGCGTAGCCTCCAGATTTGCTATCGACAACTGTCTTTGACGACTTAAGCAATCTACATGGAAACTTACGGGCTTTTACAAAACTTTTAGGCTTGGCGTTTGTGTTTCCCTTTCAATGCATTTACCTTTAAAACATGAAGTGGCGCATGCACATTCACAATTTTGGCAGCCAGGGACCGGCAAGGCACCTTTTCAAACTTTCCGGTGCGCCGGCATGGGTTGTCTGGACGTCACTGACCGTTGTCGGTCTGGTGATTTTCCTGCCGCTCTTAGCGTTGACACTGCTGGCAATCCTCGTGGGATTGATCTTCTTTGCCGTACTCTATGTCCTGTCCACACTGATGAACATGGGACGCAATGCGTTACACTTCTTACGTCGGCTTGTCACTGGTCGTGATGATCAGGGCCGACGCAATGTCACGGTCATCAACCGTGATTCATCCGACTTCCAATAATCAGAGGCATCCGATCATATGAAGCCGCATCGATTTATTGTGCTCCTGCTTTGTCTGCTGGCATTGGGTCCAGCTTGGTTATGGGCACAGTCCTCCAGTGAAGCCAACAATTCAAATCCCCCCGAGGCAAATCTTTCTTACATGGAAGAGCAAAATTCCCCGCGGGATACCATGAAATTCTTCTTAACTGCCATCCGGCAAGCGGTTCACGAGAAGCAGACCGCTGCCTGGGATCGCGTCCAATCCTGCCTGGATATGTCACAAGCTAATCCTGATCGCCTCCAGGAAATCGCAACCGACCTATGGGAAGTCATCAATCGCCTGGAATTCATCGACTGGGAAACGACCACCCTGCCCGATGCGCAAGCCGCGGCGGACATGGCCACCTACACCTACTTTCCCAAACGCGACACACCTGAGAAGTTCAAGGACCTGGCTCGGTATGGCAATATCGTCTTTAAGAAAAATGATGACGGACGCTGGCTCTTCTCCGCAGCAACCGTTAAAAATTCGCATGAATTGTATTTGGCCTTTGAAGACATCCAAACCGTCAAAGGGCTCGAAGATGTCCAGGAAATGCTGAACAAGAATTGGCTGCGAAAGAAAATTCCTGCATCACTCAAAGGCATCAACCACACCGTCCTGACGCTCGAATACTGGCAATGGCTCGGCGTCTTTATCGTCGCATTGCTTGGCGTGATTCTCGATCACATCATCCGCGCCATCCTCGGCGGTATCAGCCGTAAACTCATCGCCCGACACACCACCACCGAACATGCCAAGAGCATCGGCACGGCGGTCCGCCCCATCGGGTTACTCGGGGCGGCCATCCTCTGGTATTGGTTCCTGCGCATGCTCCAATTACCAGACACGGCCTACACCATCCTCGCAGGCGCTATTCAGGTCTTCGGCACCTTCTCCGCCGTCTGGGCGGCATGGCGCATCACCGACCTGGCTTCCGAAGTCCTCATGGACAAAGCGCTCAAAACCGACAACAAGTTCGATGATGTCCTCGTCCCACTGATCCGCAAGACCGTCAAGATTTTCATTGTGGCATTCGGGCTGATCTATGGTGCCCAATCCCTGAACATCAACATCCTGCCACTGATCACCGGCCTGGGGATCGGCGGTTTGGCCTTTGCCTTTGCCGCCAAGGACACCATCGAAAACTTCTTTGGTTCCATTGCCGTGATTCTCGATCGCCCCTTTGAAGTCGGTGACTGGGTGGTTATCGATGGCACCGAAGGCACCGTCGTCGAACTGGGGTTCCGTTCAACGCGCATCCGCACGTTTTACGATTCACTGATCACCGTCCCCAATGCCGCCCTGGTGCGTGCGACCGTGGACAATTACGGCCGTCGTCGCTATCGCCGGTGGAAGACATTCATTGGCATCCAGTACGACACCAAGCCGGAGAAAATGGTTGAGTTCGTCGAAGGGATCCGCCAACTCATCAAGGAACATCCGCACACCCGCAAAGACTATTTCCATGTCTATTACAACCAGTTCGGCCCATACTCACTGGACATCCTGCTTTATGTTTTCCATGAAGTGCCCGACTGGAGCATGGAACTTCAGGAACGCGAACGCCTGTTTATCGACATCTTCAAACTCGCCGGTAAGATCGGCGTGAACTTCGCCTTCCCGACGCAGACCTTGCACGTCGCCCCTCACGACCCCTCCCCGGAGATCACCGTGAACTTCAGCGACACAGCCAAGAAACAAATCGAAAAACAGCAACGCAAACAACAGGACGGAGACGGACGGGCGTATACCTGATCCGGAGTTGAACTGACAGTCCGACATTTTCAAGGGGGATATGATGCCAAGTTTGATTGGACGATATGGTTTTCTAGCGTCATTACTTTGGACGATGACAACGGTCATGGGGGCCGAGATTGTTGTTAAGGTTAATGAATCGGATCCGGTTGGGATCAAGGAAATCAACGAACAGATCACACTCGAAAACTGGACGTTCCAAAAAGGACAGGAAGTTCAGTTTCGGATGGGATGGCGTTGGGCCACGGGTATCGTGCAACAAGTTCATGGCGAACTATACCTGGTATCGCTTAAACACATGGACGATGACAAATCGCATTGGTATTGGATGCGCGCCTTTAATCTCCGTGATCCCAAGAATACTTCATTTAAAGGGATGGTTCGACAATGTCATATGCAGATGTCCGTCGGTGATGACAATCTGGCGATTTCACTTGCCAAAGCCAAAACACGCCTGCAATACCTGGTTCAGACTTTTGGCACCACTTACGAACCCATTGCTGATACTCATCAAAACTCACGGCGATTCATGGAAAAGCGACGTGATCGTCTGCGATTACCTGTCAAGCCATTGCTACTTGCTAAGGCAGTGGCAGTGGTCAAAGGACCCTGGCAACCCATGGTCGATCCGGGGCCGACATTCAAACCTGTTACGTTGCCGATTTTTGAGCAAATTGAATGGGACCACCAACGGACCATGGCAATGGCAATGCAGCAGGGCGATCACTTTTTTATGGCAACTCATAAGAGTACCTGTGCGATCAACGGAGGCTATCTGGTCAATTTGATATCCAGTCAATTGATCAACTGTGGCAAATTTTCGGAAGCGACCAACCCCATTGCCATCAGTCCCGATGGTAAACGCGTGGCAGGGCATGCACCATTATGTGTCAGCTTCCAACGCTACCGCGTCGATGTCTGGGATTGGGGGCAACCCACGCCGGATCATCGAATCAGCTTTGAAGTCCCCGAAGGTGAGGAACTGGAAGAATTTAGTTGGGTGAAATGGGCACGCTTTACGCATGACAATGCATTATTGGTGATGACCCCCTGGAATAAGCTTTTTGCTGTGGAACCTGATTCGGCGGTGATGCGATGGCAGCTTGATACCGGTCAACCACTGGGACAACAAACCCAGCCGGCGGTCAGTGCCAATGGAAAGTTTGTGGCTGTCTTCAGCAAAACCAATCAAAGCATCCTGCTCATCGATGTGAAGTCCGGTCAGGCGATCAACACCATCAGCCAAGTGCCGTTTGATCCAAAACACTTGCAGATTTCACGCGATGGGCAATATCTCATGGCAGCACGCGATCGGAGTTTCAAGCTCTGGTCATTAGACGATGGCAAAGATACACCACTGATTCATGTTGTCCCAGCCAGTCGCTCGGGGAGAACGGCTTTTAAAAAAAATCAACCCAACACCGTTCCAAAGTGTGTCTTACTCAGTCATGGTTTGGTCATGTTGGATAAGGATATTTTCGATGGCAGAACCGGGCAACATATTTGGAAATACAAGCAACTGCCACAAGGCGAAGTTGTGGGTGATATGTTTTACGCGATTGATCTGAAAAAAATGCCAAGAGTGCTTCAATGCTGGCCTTTATTACGACAGCATGTCATCAACGCATTGCCTGGAAACGATCACGATTTTACACCAATCGACCTGTCCGGTTCGATTAGCATTGACTTGTCTGAATGGCAGATTGATGATCCCGAAAAAAAGATTTTCAAAAAGCAGCTCATTGCGAGTATTCTTCAGAAGAATCGTATTTACTCAGAGAAAATGACGCCTTTGAGAATAAAGTTTAAAACAAAGAACGGCAAGAAAAACGAGATGCATATTGGCTACGGTACCGGTGTGAATTTCACAGTTATCTCTCGCGATCGCATTGCAACACTCTATCTGGAAACACCACAACAAACAGTTGAGCTCCAACAGGTCACCAAGAAATTCACACATCGAAACACTGATAAAGATAAAACACTCACAGAAATTGCCCAAGAGATGGCCAAAGTTGATATTCATGCCTTTGAAGATTTTATTTTGCCTGAGCGTCTTGCCATCGATCAAGACAAGCCATTAGGGCAAAGCTTCTTTACTCAGGATTGAACTTGCTTGCGATACTGCCCCGGTGTCTTGCCGGTGTTGTTTTTGAAACAGGTGTTGAAATAACGCTCATTGGCAAAGCCGGTCATCTGCGCAATCTCTGCACAGGTTAACGTGGAGTGTTCGAGTAACTGCTCTGCACGTTGGATGCGGGCCTGCGTGAGACATTGGTTTAAGCTCATGCCCTGATAGTGGGGGAATTGTTTGCGCAGGTTGTCATAACCCATTTTCAAATGTCGAGCGACATCGCGCACAGATTCAATGCGCCTGAAATTTTCCTGGATGTAATGTCGGGCGCGTTGGGTTTGCTGCTGAATACTGCTGTCGGTTTTTCGTTCTTCCTGCTGGGCATATTGCAGGTATCGCAATAGCACGAAGCTGGCTTGATGATCCAGCGCCTGTTTTGCCAAACCGGATTTGGGCAAACGTGTGTGACAAAGACTGATGACATTGCTGATCAGGTCACTATCGCGGATCGGCGGGCTGACCATACAGTCGGGTAGTTGCAGGGCTAACGTCTCAGGCAGTTGCAGATGCACACAGTGATTCGCGTCATTGCGATAGCTGTGTTGCTCATGTTCAACCTGTGCGCCGTAAAGCACCATGCTCTTGGGTTCGTAGTTGAACACGCGCCCGTCCGCCAGAGTGGTGCGTCCTGAACCATGCTGATGAAACACCAATTCCCAACTCACATGTTTATGCAATGGGCAGTAGTCCCCGCGTTGTGGCCTGACAACCCAACCGGTGATGTAGGTGATTGGCGTTGGTGTGGATTGTTGGATCGTGTTGCCCATGTGTCCCATTATAGAGAAAGTTGCCAGAGTAAAACACTGTAAAATTAGTGCTGAATGAACAATGTGTCTCAAAATTTGAAAGTGTGATGCAAAAGCTGAAATAGTCCGCGTTGCTTGTGATTCCTATGCTTTGAGCAATCTTTGACACAGGAGCACTGCCATGCAATCCCAAGCCATTTTCTTCACCGGCAAACAGCAAGTCCAACTCATGCCCGTCGAATTGCCTGATCCCAAGCCCCATGAAGTCGTGGTCAAGGCGATCTGCTCGATGATCAGCAGCGGTACCGAAGGCACCTGCTTTAACCGGAATTTCAGCGAGCAAAGTCACTTTTCCAGTTGGGTTGTTTACCCGTTTAAGACGGGCTACTGCTGGGTGGGACAGGTGATCCAGGTCGGTAGCGAAGTGACCAAAGTCAAAGTCGGTGACCGTGTTGCATCACGTCAGCAACATGCCTCACATCACGTGCTGGATCAGAACCACGTGATCCCGATTCCAGATTGCGTATCCAGTGAAGATGCTGCATGGTTTGCCTTGGCCAAGATTGCCGCCGTCGGAGCCAAGGCTGCGGCGTACGATTTTGGTTGCAAGGTTGCAATCATCGGTGCAGGTCCCATCGGTCAGATGTCCACCCGCTGGGCCGCAGCAAGTGGCGCCCAACACATTGTCGTGATCGATCCCGTGGCCAAACGCCTGGAGATGGCAAGCAAAGGTGGGGCGACCGCCGTGATCGACAAGCCTGTTTCAGAGGCCATTGCATTGGTTGAGGATTTGCTTGGCACACTCCCTGACATCGTGATTGATTCGACGGGCAACGCGCAAGTCTTCGTCCAGGCCCAGCAACTCCCCCGCAAGTTCGGCAAGCTGGTTCTCCTGGGTTCGGCAGGCGATCCGACACAGCAGCATTTAACACCGTTCGTGATGCGTCACGGCCTGACCATCCGCGGTGTCCACGACATTCACAACGATGAGCAATGGAATGATCACACCTACAGCCAGTTCTATTTTCAGTTACTTGAGCGCAGCAAATTCAATGTCGACAACCTCATCTGGCATCGCTTCAAACCCAACGAATGCGAACAAGTCTACCCCTTCATGACCGAGCATCGCGCGGAGACGATGGGGGTGTTGTTTGATTGGTAAGGACGACAGATAACAGTGTTTCGCAACATTTAAGCTTGGCAATATACGTCTATGTGCTAGTATATCTTCAACTGAATCTGGTTGTTTGTTTAATATCGGGGGCATTTCTTGCCAGTTCTTACCAACATGATGTTCAATATCAAATGACGCAGCCTTGCCTGCGCTGATACTTTTCGTTGCATTGTTTTGTTGGTGGTGCCACTCCGATCCAGTACATCGAGTGTATGAAAGGCAGATGATGAGAAAGCGATTTGGAGAGTGTTGTGTTTTGGTCCTGATGTGTGTGGGGCTGATGATTTCGGTTGTTTGGGCTGATGAGTTTAAATCAGGAGATGCGATCGAAGTCAGGCAAGGGACACAATGGCGATCTGCAAAATTAATATCCATTCTGGGTGGACGTTACCGGATTGAATTTACCGATGGTACACGAGACTGGGCCACCCCCAATACGACTCGAGCACCAGGTCGTGTTCCAGCTGATTCAGCAGGGAGTTCAACGACAACAAAAGTCGATGCTCAAAGAGATGTTGCGACTTCGATTGCACCTGCGCGTGTGTTTGAAATTGGACAACAAGTTGAAGTGCAAACAGTTTTCAATACATGGGATCCTGCCCAGATCATGGCCAGGCGTGGTGAGCTTTACCTGGTTGCAACCGAACGGTTTAAGAATGCTGATAATGCATGGAATTGGTTAACGGGATACAGCATTCGAAAGGTAGGTGAGGATTTTCCGGGATTGATCCGTAAATATTATTTCGAAGTTTCCAAGGGTGGCTATTCCATGAGGAAGTCTGGCATCTTGGCGCAAAATAAACTCAAGGAGTTTAAGGCTAAGCATGGTAGTGATCTTTCACTCTTGATTGATACACCGGAAAATGTGCTCATGGCCAAGGAACGGGAGCTTCAAGCCAAAGAGTTACTCGAAGCCAAACGCGAGGCATTACTCGTCAAGCCTGATTGGTTTGGTCTCAAGGAGATACCTGCCCCAACCCAACCTCAGGATTTAAAACCCATGACAGACTTGGGGGAAGATTTTGATGTTCGCTCAGTAAGGTTGTCAAGGTTCTTGTGCAATACCATCCATAGGGAAACAACAATTTCCACTTCCTACCGTGCAGGTGAGTACATGATGCTGACTTATGGCAGCGTGCCCGGTTCGATAGGTGAGTACGTATATCTGACCAACATCCGTACTGGAGAATTGATCAAGTCTGCCGAGTTTCATCAGAACACTCAGGCAGCGGCGATCAGTTTTGATGGGACTTGTGTTGCAGCATTAGGTGATGGCAAAAATCGAAATGACAAAGACCGTATTGACCTGTGGGATTGGTCCAGCACGCAACCCAAGCATATGTTTTCGTTTCGCCCACCATTACCAGAAAGTGGTTATCGATCCGAGGATGCGTATGCAGCATGGACGTCGAACAACTTGCTTCTGACCCGTACGCGGGAAGGTGATTTATATTGTTGGATGATTGAAAACAACGTCCCCAAAGCGTTGTGGCTGACCAAAATGGGAGGCCATGTCACCACGCCTTTATTACTTGCAAATGGTACGAAAGTAGCTGTCCCCTATGAGAAAGGGTTGATCAATATCATTGATGTTGCGTCAGGTGAAGTGGATGGCACATTGGACGGACGCCTTGACCGAAGTATGCCTAGAATCGAAAGCATCTGCCAATCATTTGATGGTCGTTTCCTGTTGGCTGCAGGTGTCATGTATGTTCGCATGTGGGATTTGCATGAAGGTAGAGCATACCGCGTTATGTCTAATACCGGGAATGTGATGGTATGCAATGGCGGATGGATTCTTATGGATAAAAAATTGGTTAGTGGTATAACCGGTCAATCGGTGTGGATGTACGACTATCCCATTCGTCTTGTTAAAAACAACGGCCTGTTGATTGACTCGGTTTTTAACCGAAAGGTGCGCAATGTATATGCTTGGAAGTTGCCACATCAAAGTGCAATTAATGCATCAACTGGTTTGAAAACGGATATACTCAAGTTTGACCGGGACGAACCGATTTGGATTAATTTGGATGCAATGCAAGTTACGAGTGCTGACAAGATCATCATCAAGGCTTCTATTTCACGCGCACTAGTTCAAAATGGTTACAGGATGTCAAACGTGGCTGTATCACAACAGTTGATGGTTGATACGGCCGATCAAGGTCAAACTCAAGTCAAGTATTCACCCGCTGGCACGCGTGATGAACGCAATGGAACCTACCAGAAGAAGCTGTTTAAATTATGGATGGTCAAAGGCAGTGATAAAGTTTGTATTGGGGATAGTGATTACACACCAACTGGCGTTGTGAGATTGTCCGAAGATGAAGAACTACAACAAGCGATGGATAGTTATGGCATCGTGAAATTGCTTCGTATCAACCTTGGCCAGATAGCGGGTGCATTTGACACCACGGCGCCAGCAGCAGGTCGCTCACAATTACTTGAAGGTCGGTTCGTGGATCAATGATTTAGATGGGGCAACAAACCATACATTGACTGGAATCAGTCCGTATTTTTTGTGATGCAAATCGCTGAGAAATCAAAACGCCGGATACCTCGGCTCGGCGCCTTCCAGCACGGCCATGACATCTTTGACGACCCAGCTCATGTTCTGCAAAGCACTGTCGGTGCGGGAGGCCAGGTGGGGGAGCATTTTCACGCGATCGGTGTAAGGCCAAAGCGGGTTGTCCGCTTGCGGGGGTTCGGGATCGTGGACGTCGAGAATCGCATGGGCATTGGCGTTGGCTTTGAGCCATGCTGCTAAATCCACATCGTTGACCAGCATGCCACGCGCTGCATTGATGAACAGACAGTCGGGCTTGAGCAGGTCAAAGGCATCGCTGTTTAACAGGTGATGGTTCTCCTTGCGACCGTCGGTGTGCACGGTGAGGATGTTGGACTGGCTATAAAGGGTTTGCTTGTCGACGAACTTGAAATCGTAATCCACAGCATCACGCAGGACGAACTCGTCGATGATGTCGTTGACCAGCACCTTCATGCCGAACGCGGTGGCAACCTGGCCGATGCGTTTACCGATGCGACCAAAGCCGAGGATACCCAAAGTTAATTCGTTGATCTGCAGGCCGACCTGTGTTTTGCGGAGTCCGTGGAAGGCTTTATCGCCGACACACTGGGGCATGGCAGTGCGCGGGCGGTAGTGATCGAGTATCAGGCCGAACACATACTCAACGACAGCCTGCGTGTTGGCGTCGGGGGTGTAGACGACCTGGACGCCCCGGTTTTGGCAGGCCGGTAGATCGAAGTTATCCAGGCCGACACCGGCGCGGCCGATGACCTTGCAGTGCGGAGCCAGATCCATGAACGCGTCATTGACCTGCGTGTAGGTTCGCACGACGGCACCATCGATGGTGGCCAGCACGTCTTCGACACCGGGTTGATCATGCATATGCCAGATGACGTTGGCACGTTCCTCCAGCCAGGCAGCACAGACCGGATCGAGCGTTTCAGTGATGATGATGGTGGGCTTGGACATGGAGACTCAGATTCCAATCGTTGAAGACTTGTTGATGCGCTAAACCGCAAGCGGTTTGAGCAGTATAGGTCAGTGATCAATGCGCAACAAAAAACCGGGCACCACATTAGCCCAATCGTCGCGTTTGATCGTAACGATTTAGCCAATGCGATGCCCGGTTGAATACTTAACAGTTTCGCGGACTGCTTATTTATTCGTAGTATTCCGCGTTCTTAGCCACGTATTCTTCCCATTCTTCGGGAAGGTCTTCTTCGGGGAAGATGGCTTTGACGGGGCATTCATCGACGCACAGACCGCAGTCGATGCAGGTGTTGGGATCGATGTAGAGCATTTCAGCGGTTTCAAAGTCGTCGTCGTCCTTGGTGGGGTGAATACAGTCCACGGGGCAGACTTCAACGCAAGCGGTGTCCTTGGTGTTCACGCAGGGCTCAGCAATGATGTGAGGCATGATGGATAACCTTTGTATCAGAGATAAAAAGAAAGTTTGTCTGTTCTTGGAACACAGTATAGGAAGATGTCGGCTTGGGGCAAATAGAAATCCAGCCTATCAAAAATTATTTTCCATTTTGATAAGTAATGACTGGTAAACAAGCTGGAAAACAAGAGTGACAATGAGACTCAGTCGCATGTTATTAAAATTGCCGTCCAATCGGGTCTGGAAACTGGCTCTGTGGCGGGTCGATATCCGATTGCTTAACACGCATGTGTCCTCTAAACTCCACCCATGCCCAGTTGTATTGTCTTTGATTTTGATGGCGTGATTGTCGACTCCGAGCCCTTGCATCACCGTGCGTTTCTGCGCGTGGGTAAGCCCTTGGGGTTTGAACTTTCGTGGGAAGATTACCTCGACCAGTTCGTTGGCTTTGATGACCGCGATGCCTTTCGCGTGATCCTTGGGGCTCAGCCAGGCCAGACATCGTCGCCGGAAGTTGAAGCGCGTTTGCCGGTGTTGGTGCAGGAAAAGGCCGAGGCGTTTGAGTTGGAAGTCAACGAAGGCGTCGAGGCGATCCCCGGCTCGGTCGAACTCATCGAACAACTCGCGGGTCAGATTCCCATTGCGATCTCCAGCGGGGCGACGCAGATGGACATCCGCATCATCTTAGCCAAGCTCGGGCTTGCCAACGTGTTTGATGTGACGGTGACGGCAGATGACGTGACGCACTCCAAGCCGGACCCTGAAAGCTATGCCAAGGCCGTGAAGCTGCTGGCTCAAAAGTATCCGGATCGCAACATCAAGCCGGAGACTGCGGTTGCCATCGAAGACACCGCAACAGGCATTCAGTCCGCCAGGGCAGCGGGGCTGCAGGTACTCGGTTTGACGACCACCGGTCCTGCTGAGTTACTCAACCAGGCGACGCGCGTGGTGCCCAATCTTGAGGGTGTGACTCTTGACGATCTGCGTCAGTGGTTCGTGGATTGAGATTCTTACCACCAAGGCGGCAATTGCATCACGAACATTGATTTCGTCATTCCCGCGCTGGCGGGTATCCAGTGGCATTCTATTGACGCTTGCAGTTCTCACTAGAGCGTTCCCAATCCATCTGTCGCGTTTTGTCTTGCTGCATGGCTCCTTGCCTGTGTCGATTTGCATCGGCGATGCTCGCATCGC
>PAIY01000106.1 GCA_002704825.1 Phycisphaeraceae bacterium | reverse complement strand
TCGCTTCTGCATCGCAAACCTCCTTGTCTTAATGCACAGAAGTCATATCGGCTCGAGACAAACATCTATCCCACATTTTGAAAATGACAGACCACTAGTATGCCCATTTCCACTGATCTTGCAATCAGCTTCGTCTGGGCCGCACGTTGAACATTTGTTGTGAATTCAGAAACGTATACCTGTATGTTGCCGTCATCGCTTTTTTGCGTACCAACAAGGATTACACGGCCACCAACCATCCCTGTCCGATCTCGCACATTACCAGCTTTCTGAACTGCATCTGCCATCGCTTCGGATGCACGGTGATGGGTTTGGGCCTGCAGAATCATTTGGCCCCGTCGAACAACGATATGGTGTCCAGGAGATACGGTTTCCTGCATGTACGCACATGCATGGTCAATGTAACGCTGAACCGTTGCTATATCCTGATCATGCAACGCTGACACTGCAGGTAACATAAGAGCGGCTTCTTCGTCCAATGAAACTTGTTTTTCATGTAACCGCTGAACTAGTCCCCGGTGATAATCAATACTCAACCACAATACCAAAGCAACAAGCAAGACCATGTTGACTGTCAATAGCAGAGCAGTGCGTATACTCAAAGGATACTTTGTCAACACGATCTTGCCTGTGCCATTTTCATTGTTACTTGTTACACCGTGAATGATCCTACACCAATATGCATGATTGCTTCCGAGATATTTATGGTGTGTACGTATCCATCATGCTTTTTTCAATATGACAAATCTTCAGACGTCCACCACAGGACTCGCATGCTTCACCCATAGGGTTGTATTCGACTTCACCGCGAGCGGCCTTGTCACATTTGGCGCAGACAATCTTCTTTTCTTCCTGAATGCGCATGACATTGGTCTTGCCATCCTTATTGGCAGTTTTCACCCAGATGGTCTTGCAGGCATCACATTTGACAGCCTGCGTTTTGCCTGTGGATTGTGTTGATGCACAACCCGTCATCAACAAAGCCATGCCAAATACTGCGGTCAACATCAATACGGTTCTGGTTGCTTTCATTTGAAGCTCCTTTGTTAGAAACAATTCCCCACTCATCAATATTCAACGTGCTGACGAACGCATACGTTCCATGATTCAACATATTTGTGAAGACAAATCTGTCATATTGTTTGTGTATCGAATGAAATCAGCACATAATTAACCATTGTGGAAAAAGTTCTTCAATGTTGTCCCAATATTGCACAAGGTGTAATACGTCCGGACGTAAGAACACACAGTGTTACCTCAATACAAATCAACCATCCGTGATGGAATCATCATGTCTATTTGTGATATTTCCCCGAATGACCTTAACTTTGACATGTGAAGGTATGACCGAATTTATCGGTAGCTCCATTGAAAATGACGCACGTCGTAATCCTTCGACGATCAGAAGGGTCTGAGAATAGGTCGCATGCTTCTGTGCCAGTATCTGTCCGTTGGCGTCGTATGCGGTGATCTGGACATAACCGTGAACATCCGCAGGGAACAACTTTGTACGTCGCACTGTCCCGGTCACATGCAACTGCTGGTCCTGCAATCGAGCATGAGCATGACTGATGTATAAACCTGACGTGTCGGCAATCTTGACAGGGACAACTGTTCCGGGGTTCTCCGAAGCCTGTGCGTGGCTGACGCTGATACTTGCCATCAGCAAAACCAACATGAAGGTCATTGATAAACGTGCGCGTGAAATTGACATGGCAGGTTCCTTTCAAATGTCCAAATGACGCAGCCTCAGTGCATTGCTGACCACAGATACGCTACTGAAGGCCATGGCTGCCGCTGCGAACATGGGGCTTAGTAATATGCCAAAAAACGGATAGAGCAAACCGGCAGCGATCGGCACACCGGCGGCGTTGTAGATAAAGGCAAAAAACAGGTTTTGCCGAATGTTTTTCATGGTGCTGTGGCTGAGTTGACGGCTGGTGGCGATGCCACGCAAGTCTCCCTTGACCAGGGTCACGCCGGCCGATTCGATGGCTACATCCGTGCCGGTCCCCATAGCAATGCCGACATCCGCTTGCACCAATGCCGGGGCGTCATTGATCCCATCACCAGCCATGGCCACGCGCCGACCTTCCTTCTGGAGTTTGCGGATCACATCGGCTTTCTGATCCGGTAAGACCTCGGCTTCCACGCGGTCGATGCCCAGCTTCCGAGCCACCGCCTCTGCTGTTTTCTGACTATCACCAGTTAGCATAACGATATCCACGCCCAAATTGTGCAATAATTGGATTGCATGGTGTGCGGTTTGCTTGATTGGATCGGCAACACCAAGTAATCCGGCAGGCTTACCGTCTATAGCCACGAACATCACAGTCTGACCTTCACTACGTAAACATTCCGCACGATCTTTCAGTGGTCTTGCATCTATAGATAGTTGTTTCATCAAGGCCCAATTACCTATCGCAACTTTCCGTTCTTCAACGTGTCCATAGACACCTTTGCCTGTGATAGACTGAAAGTCATCTGTCACCGCCAATGCAAGTTTACGTTCTTGAGCACCGCGTAATATCGCAGCCGCCAAAGGATGCTCACTTGCGTACTCCAGAGTAGCTGCCATGCGTAGCAAATGACTTTCTGACCCGATCATATCCCCGGCTAGTTCGATGGACATTAGTTTGGGTTTGCCTTCGGTGAGTGTGCCGGTCTTGTCGACCACAAGCGTGTCGATTTTTTCCATCACTTCCAGGGCTTGGGCGTTCTTGATCAAGACACCAGCCTGAGCACCGCGACCGACGCCTACCATGATCGACATCGGTGTGGCCAAACCCAACGCGCAGGGACAGGCAATGATCAACACCGCCACCGCGTTGACGATGGCATATGCCATTGCGGGTTGCGGACCCCATAAGGCCCAAACGGTAAAAGTGACAACCGACACCAGTAAAACAGCAGGCACAAAATAACCCGCAGCGATATCCGCGACGCGCTGAATCGGAGCGCGGCTTCGCTGTGCCTGAGCGACCATCTGCACAATCTGTGCCAATAATGTTTCATCACCGACCCGCTTGGCCTGCATGATAAAACTGCCGGTTTGGTTAACTGTCGCACCAGTCAGTGAATCACCGGGTTCCTTACTGACGGGCACGGGTTCGCCGGTGATCATGGATTCATCCACGGTACTTTTTCCGTCGATCAACTCGCCATCCACCGGGATTTTTTCACCGGGTTTGACGCGCAGCTTGTCACCAATCTGCACGTTTTCAAGGGGAATTTCCTCCTCGTTGCCGTCGTCATTAATCCGGCGAGCAGTCTTGGCAGCAAGATCAAGCAATGCCCGAATTGCGCCGCTGGTCTGACGACGGGCACGCAATTCAAGCACCTGTCCCAACAGAATCAAGGTGATGATGACCGTTGCAGCCTCAAAGTAAACACTGACTTGGCCCGGTTCGTGATGAAACGAAGGCGGGAAAACTTGCGGTGCTAATGTGGCCACCAGGCTGTAGCCAAAAGCGGCAAGCACGCCCAGGGAGATGAGCGTGAACATGTTCAGATTCCTGGTGATAACGGACCGCCAACCGCGCACAAAAAACGGCCAACCTGCCCATAACACCACCGGCAGTGACAACACCAACTCCGACCAGCGCGCGACCGTGTGCCCTAACCATTTGTCAATGGAAAGTCCGACCATCGGCCCCATTGCCAGCAACAGAACCGGCACGGTAAACACCAGGCTGCCCCAGAAACGGCGTGTCATATCAGTCAGTTCACCATCCTCTTCATTGGTATCTGATGGTGATACAGATTTGGGCTCCAAAGCCATGCCACACTTGGGACATTGCCCCGGCCCGACCTGTTCGATTTCCGGGTGCATCGGGCAGGTGTAGATCGTGTTGCCCGATGTCGCTTGAGGCGCATGTTCTTCGTGCTGGTGTTCATGGTGATGATGATGGCATGATTCATCCTCGCCATCACCGTTAGTAATGTACGCCTGCGGATCAGCCTGAAATTTCTGAGCGCAACCATGACTGCAAAAGTGATAAGTTTGCCCGTCATGTTCCAGGTGTTCGGCTGCCTGATCCGGATCGACCGTCATGTTGCAAACCAGGTCGGTTACGGTTATTGATGTTTGATTGTGATTGTGATTGTGATTGTGCATGGTATCCCCTGGCATCAGCTATAAAGACCATTTGTCCTTGTTTGTCCTGAATTTGCCTCTATGGTTTATAACGATCCAAACCTGTAATAAGTTCCAACAAATGTGAACTTTCGGATTCTGGCTACACCTCACCCCGCTGCTGAAAAACATTTTCATATTCATGGAACCTACCGTCGGGCTAATTCGTTTGATGTGGTAGACGCCTGTTATTTGACGGTGTATTCCAGTCAGCAGTGTGTCGTTCCTCAGTCTTGTATCTGGGGATATCCAGCATTTACGAAAGGATCAAAGATATGTCTCGCACCATCGCCTGCCTATTAACCGTGTTGTCCGTTGCCCTGCTTTCCATCAGTGTCACTCAGGCGGCAGAGGATGGCCATGACCATCATGACCAAGGCAAGCACATGGACATGCAACATGCAGCATCACCGGGTCATGATCCCTACACCTTATCCGTCGACCCGCTCGGTGACTCACTGGTCCACGTCGCCAAACCCATTGCCGTGGTGCATGATGGCCGACAGTTACTTTTCGCCAGCAATGACAATGTACATACCTTCAAGCAGCATCCCGACAAATACCTCGCGGATGTCGATGCAATGATTATCAAGCAGCAGGCACCGACCTACCCGCTGACCACCTGTGTTGTGTCCGGCGAAAAACTCGGTGAAATGGGCAAGCCCATCCAGCGCGTGATCGGTAACCGGCTTGTGGAGTTCTGCTGCTCCGGTTGTGTCGGCAAAGCCCAGAAAGATCCTGCCAAGTACCTTGCCAAAATCGATGCGGCAGTTGTCGCAGCTCAATCGAAAAACTACCCGATGACAACGTGTCTCGTCTCCGGCGAGAAACTCGGCGGTGATATGGGTACCCCGATCAATTACGTAGCTGGCACACAACTCGTTGAATTCTGCTGCAAAGGCTGCATCAAGCAGTTTGAAAAGAATCCCGCCCATTACCTGAGCAAACTCGGTCAATCCACCCAGTCACATGATGCTCATGCAGACCACCAAGCCCACAATCATTAACAAGGGAATATCGTCATGAGTTGTTGCTCTCAAAAGAAGAAGCGTTGGCCATTGATCGTGTTTCTGGCCGTAGCAGGTAGCGTGATTCTCATCGCCGTCCTTGCCGATGCCCAGACAAGTCGCACAGAATCTGTGGCTTCCTCCGTCAACCAAACACAGATCACAGATAATCCCGATAACGCACAGGCATGTTCCGGCCATAAGGCATCCGAACAATCCTGTTGCGCCAAACCGCCACAGTCACCTTGATCATTGAATGATCCGGTCACACCCAGGCATGCGCCTGCCCAAAGACCGCATGCTCGATCCATAACCCGCCACCATTCACCTCACACCGGGCGGTGCCCCATCACACCGCTCGGTTTTTTATTTTCACAGCAAAGGTGATGGTTCGACACGACAAACAAAGGAGAAACACCATGCAATGTCGAACGTCATTCAGACCATTCCAACTGATGTTTGGGTTCATCTTGCTCATCTTGACTGGTGTTTTGTGGTCTCAACCTGCGTATGCTCAAATTCAAAGCGGCAATGCATCCACTGACACACAACTGACCCATTCAACCTGCCCGGTCACGGTTGGTGAAACAGTCGATCCGGAGCAATGGATCAATTACAAAGGGCAACGAGTCTACTTCTGTTGTGGAACCTGTAAACGAAAATTCGAACGCAATCCCCATGCTTATCTGGCCAATCTGCCGACATTGGCCGCTGCAACTGCTGACAACTCGGCTCAATCACATGTACATAACGACGACGAGCACGAACATACATCCTCAACAACCAGTCAACACAATTCACCAGAGTATTCTGAAAACACCCACGATCATGAACATAGCGCACATGAGCATCACGAAAACCAGGAGAATCCCTCAGGTGTATCCAAACTCATTGCATGGTTGGGTAAATTCCATCCTGCATCCGTGCACTTCCCGATTGCTTTGTTGATCGGTGCTGCCGTTGCCGAATTCTTATTGATCATCACCAGGCGATCTCTGCTTGACGCAGCCGCACGATTCTGCGTCTGGTTCGGCTGCATTGGTGCCTTGGGCAGCGTCACGCTTGGCTGGTTCCTGGCTGGTGTACAACTCAATGATTCAGATTGGATCATGACCACCCACCGTTGGCTGGGAACCGCAATCGGTCTGCTGGCAGTGTTCGTCTTGACTTCGTGTCACCTGTCACATCGCGTTGGCATATATCAAAACCAATGGCGAATTGCGTATCGCATTGTGCTGTTTGTCACTTCAGCAATGGTAGCAATCAACGGTTTCCTCGGCGGTGCACTGATTTACGGATTAAATCATTACACATGGTAATTACACTTCCTTTGAAAATCGCACAAACAGCTTCTCCCTCATTCAATCAATTGAGTTGATCCCATGAAAAAAAGCTCGGCATGGCAGTAGCCAATACCGAGCTCTTCCGGGGGTTCCGGGGGTTTCCGGGGTCATGAGGGAAAAATCAATTCAATGCAGTCGGATGCCGTTGTTGAATCACTGAGCAGACGGTACGCGGACGTGAACGACACGCAGGGGTTTGTTCGGAGCGACCCGCTGCAGTTTAGTCTCATAGCGGTAGTTGTCCGCATTGATTTGGGTGCCTTTGAATGCAAAGGGCTTCTGCTCAACCATGCTGTGCGTCCGGGCAAAACTGGATGTCCGGTGTTGGGTGCTCCCGATACTCGGGCCAGCATAAGCCGCAGTTGACAGGCCAAACAGTGCAACGAAAGCAGTGACGGAAAGGATGCGTTTCATATTGAGTCTCCTAGGGCACCGATTGTCATTGAGGTGACGCGTGGTGCCTGCCGTTCGTCATCTCAACAATCTAAACGTTCGGCTAGAACGCAAGGTTCCTTAAGGGTCAAATTAATCTTAAATTTCGACACTGACCAATAAATAGCCATTCATCATTGGTTATCAGGATGATTGCCTTTATTCTGTGCAATAACCTCGCCAATAACAGGAATAACCGACTGGCATGTATCTTGCATTTGCCCAATATGAGGTTTGGACCAATTCCATTAATCTGCTTGACAATGTTTGCAGGTGGATGCAGTGTGATCAAGCAAACACCCGAGGCATGTGCGCACCGCGAATGGAGTCACAAGCAAGGCGGCATCGTGAGTGGAACATGGCAGCAGCGCATAGAACGTACTTGCCAACGTCTTTCTCCAGCAATTCCATGCCTTGTCATCAAACCGTATGTTTTGGACGCTGACGACCTTTCGGCCTATTCGTGGCCTGATGGTGAAGTCTTTGTCACACGTGGCCTGATTGATGCTGCAAGCCCAGACGAGTTGGCTGCTGTGATCGCTCACGAAGCTGGACACCTCATTGCCCATCGTCGTCGCTCAGATGCCACCGCCATGTTGCGTGGCCGGCAATCACATCTGAATCCGGAAATTCAGGCAGATGCATTGGGAAGCGTGATTCTTGCTGACTGTAACATCCCTACCACTGCCATGCTGCATGTGCTCTTGAAAGTCCAGCAAGCAACTGCACCCAATGACCCGTCATACGCTCTTCTTTGCCAACGCATCAAGACAATCCAGCAAAAACAAAAAATGGAATTCTGAATGCATTACAACTTCTTCTGACCATCTAAACATGCTTCCCCATAAAATCCGGCAACGCATTGACCGCTCCATTGACGTCGAGCAAGGCGGGATCTGTGTAGAAGTTGGTGGTCAGTTCGATCCGGCTATGCCGCATGGCAGCTTGGGCGACGCGGGGATGGACACCGGCGACGGCCATGTGTAATTACAGACACCTTTTCCGTATTGACCTTACGAGTCATTTTGGACAACATTTATAGGTTCTGCTTTCCCGTACATCAAAAATAGCATCGGCAAAACAAATAAAGTCAAAGCTGTTGATGTCACCACACCCCCAATGACTACCGTCGCCAAAGGCTGCTGGACCTCCGCTCCGACACCGGTTGAAATGGCCATCGGCAAAAAGCCCACGGCATCGGTCACGGCGGTTGCAAGCACCGGACGTAATCTCTGCTTGGCTGCATTGGCAACGGCATCGCGCACCGATTGCTTTTCCTGAAGGTAATCACGAATCGCTGTCACCATGATCTGACCGTTAAGTACCGCAATACCCGACAGCGCAATAAATCCGACCGCTGCACTGACACTAAACGGATAGCCACGCCAGCACAGGGCATACACGCCACCAATCAAGGCAAAGGGAATGCCCGTGTAAATCAACAACACATCACGCAAATTCTTCATGCTAAAATACAACAGCAAAAACACCAATAGCAATGTCGCGGGGACCACCAATAGCAAACGTGTCTGGGCACGTTGTAGATTTTCAAACTGTCCGCTCCATTCCAGAACATAACCTTCAGGCAGCGAGACCTGCTCGCGAATTTTTTGCTTTGCTTCATTGATAAACGTTGTGACATCACGACCGGTGACATTACATTGCACGCGAATCAGACGTCTGCCCCATTCACGATTGATCGTAGCCAAACCTTCGGTGTGCTGGATGTCTGCCAGTGATCGCAATGGCAGACGTAAACCAGTTTGCGTGGGGACCAGGGTATCAGCCAGGACATCCGGATCACTGCGGTGACGATCGGGTAAGCGGACGACCAATTCAAAATGTCGCTGACCCTCAAAAACTTCGCCGACATGATACCCGCCGACTGCTTCGACAAATTCAAGAACGTGACGCGCCGGGACACCATGCCGTGCGATGGCCTGCTGGTCTACACGAATCTGGAGCATGGGTTGACCGGTGAGTTGATCAACAGCGATATCCGATGCACCGTTGACTTGTAATAGTACGCGTTGAATGTCATCGCTGATACGGACCAGTTCGTCAAAATCATCGCCATAGATCTTGATGCCGATATCGGTGCGAATGCCTGATACCATTTCATTGAGTCGCATTTCGATGGGTTGTGTAAAAACCATGTTCAACCCGGGCATGTCTGCGAGGAGAGTCTGCATCTTGTCAACCAGCTCAGCCTGACTTTTGGCTTTGGTCCACTGCTCACGCGGTTTGAGTGACATGAAGATATCCGTCAACTCCGTGCCCATGGGGTCGGTAGCGACTTCGGCGGTGCCGATGCGACTCCAGACGTGACGGATTTCATCCGAGAATTCGTCTTTGAGCAAAGTTTCAATGCGGCTGTTCCATGCTACCGACTGATCAATGGAGACACCCGCCAGACGAATGGTGTTGGCTGCCAGTGCACCTTCGCTTAGACGTGGCAAAAACTCACCGCCGAGTTTGGTTGCCTGCATGCCGGTCAAGACCAACAGACCGCAGACAACCAGCAATACTAACCAGCGGACTTTGATCACCATGTTTAACAGCATGCTGTAAAATCCGGTCACCATGCAATCCATGATGCCTTCTTGGGCCTTGTGTTTGCGTGGCAAAAAGTAGTAGCCAAGGACCGGCGAAAGTGTCAGGGCGATAAGCAACGCCCCGAGCAATGCGAAGATAAATGTCCATGCCATGGGTTTGAACATCTTGCCTTCAATGCCCTGCAAGGTGAGGACGGGCAAAAAGACGATGAGAATAATGCCGATGCCAAAACCGATGGGCCTTGCCACCTGTTGACCGGATTGGATGATGATTTGCATGCGTTCTGCGGCAGTGAGTTTCCTCCCCAGCTCACGCGACCGCCTGGCTAAGTTGCGCAGGTTCGCTTCGGTCATCACCACCGAGCCATCAATGATGATGCCAAAGTCAATGGCCCCCAGACTCAGCAAACTGGCTGCAATGGCAAACTCGTACATACCAAGTACGGCCATGAGCATCGTCAATGGGATCACCATCGCAACCAGCAAGCCTGCGCGGATATTGCCAAGCAGGACAAAGAGCACCACGATCACCAGCACAGCACCCAAGAGCAGGTTGTGTTCCACCGTCTGAATCACAGCCGACGTCAATTCGGTCCGGTCGTAAACCACTTCGACGATCACATCCTCGGGCAATGCAGCTTTGACCTGTTCGAGCTGACTTTTGAGATTTTCGGTGACGGTCTTGCCATTCTCGCCCATGAGCATGAACGCAAGGCCGAGTACGACTTCACCATGCCCGTCGGCAGTCACCGCACCGCGTCGGATTTCATGATCAATGCGAACCTCTTGGGCGATATCGTGAACGTGAATGGGATTACCATCAAAGGCATCAATGACGATGTTTTCAATCTGCTGGATGTCGGTGACGCGACCGATACCATGGACCATCTGCGAGACACCACTGCGCGTGATCAAGCCCCCGCCGACATTGGTGTTGTTGCGTTCGATGGCATCAAAGACATCGTCCATCGTCAGGTCGAATTTGAGCAATGCCTGCGGATCGAGAATGATGTGATACTGCTTGACCTGCCCGCCCCATGCATTGACTTCTGCCACGCCGGAGACTTTGCGTAGTTCGGGTTTGATCACCCAATCGTGAATCGTCCGCAGTTCTTCAAGCGTCCGTGTGGGATCAGTCGAGCGCACGACATAATGAAAAATCTCACCAAGACCGGTGGCTATGGGGCCCAGTTGCGGGCGCTGGATGCCATCGGGAAGCGCCACTGCATTGATGCGTTCAAAGACATACTGACGGGCATCGGTGATCTGTGTCGTGTCATCAAAGGTGGCAACCACCTGTGAAAAACCGAACTTGGAAACCGAACGCACATTGATCAACCCAGGCAAACCACCAACAGACAATTCAATCGGCAGCGTGATCTGCTGTTCAATTTCCTCGGGGTTCAGTGCAGGCGCAACCGTGTTGATCTGCACCTGCACCGGCGTGGTGTCCGGGAAGGCATCCACCGGCAACATGGCCAGTCGCCAGACACCCAATGCACATAACAGCACGGTGAGAATCAGGACCAACAGTCGATTTTGAAGCGAAAAAGCAACAAGTTTTGCAAGCATTTCAAATCATCCTGGCTAACTGTGATTGATCAATGATCCGCACACCCTGCCCCGAGACGGGATTTAAGAAATTCAGACATCACGACAAAACTGCCATCCGTGACGACGGTGTCATTGGCATTGATACCTTCGAGAATTTCGATGGTCTGCCCACGTGTCTGGCCCAATGCCACGCGACGGATCGAGTACAAATCCGGCTCGTTGCGCACAAAGACAAAGCTGGCACCTTCGTGTCGCTGCACTGAATCGCGAGGCACAAGCGTGACGGGTTGATCAGAGCCAATGATGATGTTGGCCTTGCCGAAGAGCCCGGTCTTGATCTGGCGGGTATTGTCATGAACCATCGCGCGGGCCTGAAGCATTTTGCTGCGGGGATTGACCTGCCCCCTCAAACCTAGTCCAGTCATTATGAGAGAATCTCATGAGTCTGGACGCACTTTGAAAGGCAGGTCAACATGGCCCGAATTC
>PAIY01000105.1 GCA_002704825.1 Phycisphaeraceae bacterium | reverse complement strand
TCTGAAGCATTGCATCTCGGAACACCGGCGATGCTTCGTTTTTCAAAGCCATGTCCATCCTGGCAAGCTCAGGGATGATGCGCTCAATTGCCCATGGCTCATTTTTTCGGTCCAGTTGAATCAAACCCGTCGGGTCAATTTCGCGAATGGCTTTTGCAAGTGAGAGATCACTTTGGATGATGCAGTCCGAGAAGAACAGCGCGGTGTTCTGCCAGCTTTGAGAGAAGTCCGGTGGCATGTTGTTGATGTGAACCCCGTCGACATTCATCACCGGCGCGATCGGTTCAACGGGGAGATTGCGCGCTGTGAGCCATTTGGCGTAGGCCTGCTGCATGCCTGGCGCGTAACCCATTCGGCGGACATGCGGGTCGACGTTACTGGTGATCGCGGGCGTGTAAATGCGGTAACCAATCACCCATGGCAGGTGTCCGTAACGTTTGGCGACGGCTTGCCAGAACTTCTCGCGGTTGGGGCCGTAGTTCGGACTCATGCAACTGTAGCGATAGGAGAAGCGATCCTTGTAATCACCACGGTGATCCTGCTGAGCCTGCACGTCAAGCCAGATCGGCACGCACGGACTTGATGCATAGGGCGTGTAGGCGAACATGATCTTCATGCCCGAGTCCTTGACGGCCATCACCTGTTTATCCAGATTCTCCCAGCGGTAAACACCGGGTAAAACCTCGACGTCCGACCAACCGGCTTTGACACAAATCGTCGGAGATTCAAAGGTTTTGGCCTGGATGAGCCACTTCCTGTAGGCCTCGATGTCATCGTGGTTGTACCACGGGTAATAGCCATCGTAGAACGTGGTCGGGACGCGGTATTCAGGTTGAAGCTGCACAGTGTTTTTCAGAAATTCGTCGCGCGTCGGGCGAACCTGCTTTGCGAGCTTGCCCATGTCCGGCAAGGTGGATTGACCTGTGCGTCCGATGTGGATGATCCGCTGATCAAGTATCTGCGGGCCGCGTCGTGTTTGTGCGATGGCAAAGTAGTCATGGCCGGGCTGGGTCTCGAACGTGACATCGATTTGGTCCTGCTGTTTGTAGACCTTGGTGAAAAGTTCCTGCTTGTTGTAGTCATTGATGGTGATGCGAATGCGGGCGCTGTCGGGGATGGACGTTCGGTAGGCGTCGGAAAGGTGCAGCGAAAGCGTGGTGCTTTGCGCGTCCACGGTTTTGGCTGCCTGCCCGTCTTCCCACCACATGCCCACGTCCGAAGGATTGATGGCAGTGAAGCTGCTTACGTCACTGACAGCAACCCACCACTGGAACGTGCGTTCCTCACGGACGGAATGGTTACTGTCCCACACGATGGACTTGATGAAGTAGCGACCGGTCGGCACCTTGGGTAATGCGATGCGATTGGCAAAGAGTGCAACGGGATCACGCAGGTCGATGGTCAATGTTTCTTCGGTTTGCCAAAGCAGTTTGCCTGCATAGCCATCAAAAAGTTGAAGCTGATAGCGTAGCGGTTGATCCCAATCCCCATTGTCACGGGCGACGATCAGGTCATCGACGAAGAGGGTTGCAGGCTGGTTGCGCCCAAAGCGAAGTCGGTCGGCGATGACGGAATAGAAGTTGGCATCTTTGCTGTCGACGGTGTCCCAGCTCAGTTGCGTCAGAACGAGTTTGCCTTCTCCGCGTTCGTTCATGGCGGTACGTTCAGCAGGGGGGTAGAGTCCGCCCCAACGCTTGCCGGGCTTGGCGAGGACGGGGGTGAGTTTGATGGCAGTGATTTTCAGGGGTCGCGGCCAGACGAGGTTCATGACCGTTTGAGCATCCTGTTTGTTAAATCGCTTGTTGACTTCGTTGACATCCGGCTTGCCGAAGGGGACGGTCTGCACGGTATGCCACATGGAAAACTGCTTGGCCAAACGGAAATTGCTCAGCACGACTTCGGGGTCCGCCTGGCTGGTTTCACATTTGAGTTCATGCGTGTTACCTGCAGCATCCTGCACGAGGACGACCATGTCACAATCGCCCCACAGACGCGCCCAGTTGAAGGTGATGTGTCGGGCATCGTCACTGAGGGTGACCGGTTTGTCCGCAGTGAGAATGATGGGTTCTAGTTTTGGGGATGCGTAACTGAGGGTCGCAAACCCGTTGTCCACGGACAGTGTTGCGCCGGGGCCGGTGACCTGCCAGTGGGTCATGTCCACTTGAGCCTCAGCAGTTCGAATGAATGTCAGAGACAGCAGGGCAACGAGCGCTAAAGCCGTTGCACGCGCCAGACGTGTGTGCAATGTCATCGAAAATTCCTTGATGTTGATACGGACATTCTTATTTGAGCAATAAGGCGGTCTTGTAAAGTCATTCGTGTTATTTATCGTCATACGGCAAGCTGTTTTGTCATTCCCGCGCAGGCGGGAATCCAGTGGTATGCAGTTGACGCTTGCAGATGTCACTGGACTCCCGCCTTCGCGGGAGTGACGGATGTTGGCTGTGACTGATTTCGTTCATCAATAAAAAGTCTTGTTGTGATTCACGTCCCATTCAATCGCGTCCCCTTCATCGACGGTGATGCTTTTGACGTGGCCTGCCAGAAACAGGGCATGGGCGGCGGAGTCGGAACTGTGGCGGTAGTCCATGGAACCGATCCAGCCCTTGGCCGCATGCTGCATCTGCGGGGACGCACCGAAATGAGGTTCCCATGCTGCGACGAAGTCACTGTTGGGATTGCCGTCTGCGATGTAGGGTTCGGTGTTGCCCGGTGCGTCAGTGGTGTCAAAGCGATAGTATTGGCCATAGCTGCCACCGGAGTTGGAATACGGACCGCGGAAGAACCAGTTCATGGAGTAACTGGTGCGACCGTTGCGGTGCTGTTCCTGGCTGTAGCGATCAACATATTTCGGACACCACATCATTTTGTAAATGCCCTTGGTCTGCATGGCGACTTTGGCGACCGAGTCGGTTGCATTGATGTCCACACCGGCCTCGGGCATGGCTTCGAGCAACTGACGCGGCCAATGAGCGATGTGCGAGATGCCGTCATTACGCGTGACCACCGGCAGGTATTGGTTATGCGTTGCTGAGTAATTAAGCACCATCATGTAAATCTGCTTGAGTTGACTTTTGCATTTGACATCCTTGGCGGCTTCACGGGCTTTACCCAATGCCGGCAGGAGAATCGAAATCAGCAGCGAGATGATCGAGATCACCACCAACAGTTCAATGAGCGTGAATGCCTTGGCTTGTCGTGTCGGTTTGTTGTGCATGCTTGGTTTCCTCGTCGTGCTCAGTCATGAAGTGGGTGCAAAGTCGCGTGATAATTGGCTGTCATCAATCAAGCCCAAAGACAGGGCGATTACTCGATCCCCCGTGATAGAGCATGTTCTGATAGGTAATGTCGTTGTTAATCTCAAAGGCACTTTTGACGGTGGCAACGACTTTGTCATCACGCCTGAGTGTGAAGATCGGTGTGCCAGTCTGAACCGGGATGCGCACTTCGTTGAGTCCGGCAGTGACCGGGAATTGCCATTTGGTGTCCTGAATCGCAATGCTCAGCGTGGCGGGTGCCTTGGCAAAGACGAGACATTCGATTTCATCACACGGTGCATCCGGCGCCAGGTTTTTGAAAAGCTTGGGTTGTTTTTGAGGATCGGGCTTGGCCTCAAGGCTGTGTTTGCGATGCGAGTAGTAAATCACATCGTCGGTGATGGTGGGGGCTTTGCCTTGCTTGAACCAGGTGATGTAGTAGGCGGTCAGATCGTAGAGACTGAATTGCGTGCCGGTGGAGGGGCTGATCTCGGTGGCTTCGGAGTAGTCGTTCCAGGTGATGAGTTGAATCCAGTTGGCATTGCCTTTGATGGCAGCTTCAAAGAGTTTGCGGTAAGACTGCGTGTTGCGCGCTTCCCAGTAAATCATGCTCTTGGCCCGCATGTCCTGGGCGCCGACGGGACTCATGCTGATCTTGTTGTATTGGGCAACAGAAGACGGGAAGCCTTGCCACTTTTCAGCGGCGGAGGCCCAGCGTGGACCCCAGGTGCTGATACCATCAACGATCGGCAGGAACGGTTCGAGTTCCTGCTGCCATTTGCCTTCGTCATCCCACCACGGCTGGATCAGGGGCACGAAGTAGACCGACTCACCTTTGGCTTGCATGATCGCAAAGACTTCTTTCCACCATGAGGCAGGTTTGTCATTGCCACGAAACGCAGAGATCACCAGACGCCCGTCATCCGTACGGTAAGCTGAGGGGTAGGCGGCGCAGGTCAGGAACATGTCTGCCATGCGCTGGGGTGTCTGGACTTTTTTGGGGTTGCGGAACAAGGCGGGCATGCCTGCCATGAGCATGATCTTGAAACCGGGGTCCACCTGGGTTGCTGCTTGCATCAAAGCAAGGTATCGCTCCCAGTTCACGCCGGTGTCACTGACGATGTCAGCGATAAAGCCATCCATCCCCAGGTTCGCACCCCGGGCGACTTCCAGTTTCATATCCTCAAGCAACCAGTTTTCATCACTGCGCACTGGACGGGGTAATGGACGTTGGCGGGTCTTGCCCCCTTGTTTGAAATAGCGTTTGCCAAACCCGTTGGGGTTCATGATGTGCTTGACGTATTGGTCTTGGTCAGCGGGTTTGTTGTCGACACTGATGGGGAAGGGGACGAAGTAATGCGCGAAGACTTTTCGTGGCGAATTGCGTAACGTCTTCACATCGGGCATCGCAAAGGGCACGCATTGGGCGACGGGTTTTTCGTTTTCCAGTAACAGGCTGCTGGTGTCTGTTACCTGTGATTGGGCTTTGAGATTCACGCCAAGTAATAGCAGTAAGACGCAGACCGCGCTGCGCATGATGCGACGTAACAAGATGGGATGATTGCCAATGGCATTCATGCCTGGGCTCCCTGTGTCATGGTGTGCGTCTGGGCTGCGATCCAGCGGGGGTGAATCATCAGGCTGCACGGGTACTGATCCGGTTCGGAGAGTTGCTGCAGGAGAATCTGCACCGCCAGGCGACCCATTTGAATGATGTCGATTTCCAGGCGGCTCCATTCGTAGTGATCCGTCAGTTCAATGCCACGATGCGAGAGGACGATAATGCCGACATCTTGACCTGCCTGCAGGTCGAGCATGTGCAGGGTTTCAGTGACACCTTCGAGCACGCGATTGTCAAAGACGAAAATGCCCTGCGGACGTTCGTTGGCAGGGGTATCAGCAAAGAGTTGTTTGATCGCTTTCATGCCACCTGCAAAACTCGGGGGCGGGACGACGATCTGACAACCACAGCCGGTGAGTTTTTCAAAACGCTTGATCGATTCGAAAAGTAAATCCAGCGTGGGTTGGGCGATGTTGGCATGAAGCAGGACCGCAAGACGATCCATCCCCTGATTGTGGAACTGCTCCAAAGCGCGATGCGTGATCTGCGAAAGGTCCGGGCAGATGGCAGGTTCGAAGATATCACTGCTGCGACCACCACCGACATACACACGCGGGATGTCCGGGCTGAGCTTGGCGAGCTTGGCAGCTTCCTCAAACAAGTCGGACCACACACCGGTGATCAGGTAGCCGTCGCAGGGATGTCGCAGCAGTTCCTCTGCAACGGTTTGCGCGGGCATGCCGTTGTCCGGGCCGCTGATCATGGAATGCAGACTCAGGCGATGCCCCGCCGTTTGCGTGGCTTCGACGATCCCGTGAATGGTGACCTGATTGGTTTCGGTGGAGCAGTGCATATCGCCCCAGAGTCCGAAGTGAAGCACCTGCTTGTTGGCGATGGCAGCGTTGTGTCGTTCACGCAGCGCATTGACCGAGCGATGCCCGTCACTGGCAAAGAGAATGTCCGCCGCAAGATTCCGTCCCGGTAGATTGCCTGAGCCTGATGGTGGTTTGGGCAGTTGGCGGACAAACGTGCCACTACCGCGTTGGCGGATGAGTACGCCGTCATCGACGAGTTGGTTGATCGCTTCACGAACCTGTCGCCGACCGATCCCAAGCTCGCTGGCCAGCTTCTCTTCGGACTGTAAGCGCATCCCCACCTGAGATGGTGAATGGCTGAGTGTCTGTCGCAAGGCCAGCGAAAGCTGGTCCGGCAAATCATGGTGGACAGTGGAAGTGGTCATTTTGCCTCCGTGGTACTAATTTAAATAATTAGTACGCCAAGTGCGAAAGTCAACCATTTTCACCAGACTTTTTTAGAATCCTTTGAAGGTGTTTTTCTGTTGTGTGTTGAATTTTATGTATTTACATTGCTTTGTGTTGGACAGGGCGTTGCACTTGCTCAGATAAAAATCTTCTTCACCGCGCCACCATCAACAACGAAATTCTGCCCGGTGATGAAGCTGGCTTTCTCGCTGATGAGGTATTCGACCATGTTGGCGATGTCCAGGGCAACACCGACGCGTCCAACCGGGTGTGATGCGTGGTGTGCTTCGGTGGGCACCCATTGACGGCCGTCTTTTCGCCGGGTGCTTTCTTCGGTGAGAATCCAGCCGGGACTGATGCAATTCACGCGGACACCGGTTTTGCCCAGTGTGTTGGCCATGGCATGTGTCAGCGAAATGAGCCCGCCTTTGCTGGCACTGTAGGCTTCATTGTTAGATTCGGATTGGATCGCGCGGACCGAGGCAATATGCACGATGCTGCCTTGGCTGTGTCTTAGTGCAGGTGTCGCATGCTTGGAGCAAAGCATCGGGCCGGTGAGATTCGTGCTGATGATCTTGTTCCAGAACTCTGCGGTCATCTCTGCAATGTCCGGGCAATGCGGATTGCCGATGCCAGCGTTGTTGATCAATGCATCGATGCGCTCAAACCGACCGATCGTCGCAGCCACCATCAGTTCGATGTCCTGTTCTTTGGTCACATCGCATTGCACCTGCAACGTCGGGCCGATCTCGCAGAGTTCCTCGTTGGTCTTTTCAAGTAACTGCTCATTCATGTCCGCAAGCACCACCGACATGCCCACCTCAAGCAGATGCCTGGCAATGATCCGACCAATCCCACGTGCCGCCCCGGTGACGATGGCAACTTTGTCTTTCAAATCGTTGGACATGAGATGCCCCCTGCAAAGCAAAAAAAAGTGACGCCCCATCATGTGTCGATGGGGCGTCACCTGCAAGCGGTTTATCTGAGAAAACTCAGAATTTATTCATGGACCGGGCCCGGCTCAGAGCACAGCGCAATCAAGTCATTGACATCAGCCGTCACCAACGCTTCAACAGTGTCGGCTGCACCGTAGTAAATTTTCACTTCGCCACTGTCTTCGAGAATCATCCCGCCGGGGAAGATCACATCCTGGCGGAAGCCTTCGTCGGATTCATAGGGGGCTTCAGGATTGATCAACGGCGTCTTGCAGATGCCCTTGACCTTCATCGGGTTTTCCAGATCAAGAAGCATGATGCCACCCGTGTAGCGCTTCTTCCACTGGGGTTCCCAACCATTCTTGCCCCGTGATTCATCACGATCCACCGCATGGAACGTGGTCAGCCAACCGGCATCGGTCTTCACCGGTGGGGCGGCTGGGCCGATCTTGTCATTGGCGAACGGCACGTCTTCGACCGCCAACACCAACTTGTGATCACCCCAGTAACGCAGGTCAGGCGACTGACTGCCCCACAGGTCGAACCGATCCTTGCCACGGCTGTACACCGGGAACGGGCGTTCCAGGCGGACATACATGCCGTTGATCTTCTCAGGGAACAACACCATGTTCCGGTTGTCCGGCACGGTCATCGTCTTGATATCAAACTTTTCAAAATCTTCCGTGGTCGCAATCCCACCACGCACGCCATGCTTGGTGTCGACTGCAAAGCACATCACCACCTTGCCGTCGATCACCGTCAAACGCGGGTCGTATGCACGCAGGATTTCGTCGCTGGACAGCGAGAAGCAGGGCTTTTCCTGGGCTTCCCATTTGATGCCGTCGTCGGAGTAGGCGATGCCGATCCATGTTTTGAATCGATGCCAATCCGAACCGTCCTCACGTTTGTCAACGCGAAAGACATCATCGCAGCGGTAGACCATGACATATTTGCCCTGGTATTTACAGACACCTGCATTGAACACCAATGATGGTTCACCGGGAACATCTTTGGAGGCCAGCACAGGATTGGAAGGACAGCGCGTAACGCAAGCGGGAGTCGTAAACAGACTTTCGTCAATCTGAGACATTGGAATGTATCCGTAACGATTGAAACGATGGGCCACCCCCAGCCACTGCAGCCAGGAGCGATTTAGCCTGTCATTTTCACCCGATCTTGCGAAAATTGCAATTCGGACAGATGCCGACTTTTTGCTCTGAGTTGGCGCTGCAGACACACGTTCCCCAATGAGCCGCGCACGCAGTAAGCGGTTGCCTTGAATATGAACGCCGAAAAACGACATACGATATGCGCCACGCAACGCACCTGTCTTCACGAGCCGGCTCGTGTCGAGCCGCCGTTTCATACTTTCAACTTCATATGAAAATGAATATATTCACGAATCGAAAAGATCAAACCGACAGATTATCCAACGGACTCCGCACGCCCACCGGCCCTGTTGCTGCAACGTGCGTATAAATCATCGTCGTGCTCAAATCCTCATGCCCCAGCAATTCCTGAATCGTGCGGATGTCATAACCCGACTCCAGCAAATGCGTCGCAAACGAATGACGTAGCGTGTGACTGGTCACCTTCTTTTCCAACCCCGCCCGCTTGGCTGCTTCACTGATCGCTCGATCATATGCTGAAGCGTTGGCATGTTTGCGACATAACCCATTGCCATCCTCACGCTCCGTCAGTGATCTTGCTGCAAATAAATATCGCCAACCCAGCCGCTTCGCTGCTGATGGCTGCTTATTCGCAACCGCATCAGGCAACACCGCATCCCCCGCGCCCTTCGCCTTATCCCGCTCCCACTGTGTACGCACCTGGGCAATCTGCTTCTTCAAAGGCTCAATCAATGTCGCAGGCAGGACACTCGCCCGATCCTTTGCGCCTTTGCCATGACGCACCATCAGCATCTGCCGATCCAGATCAACATCCATCACCCGCATGTTCACCACTTCGCTGCGACGCAACCCGCCCCCGTATTGAAGCCTTGCCATCAAACCATATTGACTGTTCGCTGAATCAAACGCATCAAGCAACCGCTTCACTTCATCCACACTCAACACCGTCGGCATGACCTTCGGGCGCTTGGCGCGCTCCGCAGCAAACCGACCCAGATGATCCTCAGCCAGCTCATCCGCCAACACATGTTTATACAGAAACACGATCGCATTGACCGCCTGGTTTTGTGTCGACCCCGCCACCCGCCGCTGTCGTGCAAGATGATTGAGAAAGGCTTCAAGTTCCGCTGCACCAAGCTCCCGCGGATGCCGCCAACGGCCTGCCTTGTTGCGATGAAATTGCAGATACTCTTTAACCCACCGTTGATAGGCCTGCACCGTCTTCGGCGAATACCTTCGACGCAAACACACCATCTGAACTTGCTCAAGCAGCTTCATGCCCCGAGTATCCGGCGCAACATTCCCAAGATCAATAGCAAATCGGTAAACACACCAAAAAATCTTGACATCCAATCACTTCTCAGCGACAATACCAACATCCGCGGGGGGCCGTTCTCCCGCCTTAGCGCAACATAATCAAGAGTTAGAGAGCCCTGTGTGAGTCTGTTCGTGTTTCGGTGTTGCTTTTGTGATTCCGCTTCGTGACTTGCCTGGGTATGATGGTTTTGCTTTGCCGAGGTTGGGTTGGCGTTTGAGTTGTTGCCTGCTTTGGACATTCTGACCTGCTTTGAGCAATCACTTCGCCGGTCGCCTTTTGTTTTTTGTCCGAAGCTCAACGCTTCTCTAACCAACCGCTGCAGTTGCCAGACGCGGCTAGAGTTCGCAGCGGCACCTTCGTCTTGTAAAATCCTTCCGGGGTCTGTGGCTTTCACCGCTCGCCAAGATCCCGCGACTAGACAACTGAGCGGAAACGTTAGAGAGCCCTGTGTGAGTCTGTTCGTGTTTCGGTGTTGCTTTTGTGATTCCGCTTCGTGACTTGCCTG
>PAIY01000104.1 GCA_002704825.1 Phycisphaeraceae bacterium | reverse complement strand
GGCAGAGATCGCAGCGTTTTTCAATGCCTTGACCGAGAAGTCGAACACCACGCGATCGAGTATTTTTGAGAGTTACAAGAGCATGGTGCTTTACGAAGCCATCGTCGCATCAGCGAATGATGAAAAGCCGATCAAGCTTGTCTATCAAACGGTCTGATTCGAGCGTTCCGAATCCATCAGTCGCATTTTGTTATGTTGCATGTGTCATGACCTGGAGCAGTTCAAAACATTTATTCTCCATTACGTCTCTGAATTCGTCATTCCCGCGAAGGCGGGAAGCCAGTGGCATGCAGTAGAAAATTGCAAATTCCACTGGACTCCCGCCTGAGCTGGAGTGACGGAGGGTGGAGATGAATTGTTTGCATTGCTCTAACGCCGATGAATAACACTCCATGCATAATGTCTGTGAATCTGCTGCCCATTTGAAGGTGCGCAAACGTAACGGGCACCGGGTTGACACCAGGAGTTCAATCAAATCAGGATTGACGCAACAAGAGTGGCTTATTGTTGCTGTTTTGAAGGGCATCGTTCCAAGGCAACCGAGTCAAGATGACTCGGCTAAATTCACATAGCCCGGTCATCTTGACCGGGTTTCAAACGCAATAAATCAAGTGCAACGCTCTAAGCGAAATACCACTGGAAAAGCTGGCGTGTGATCGGGCCGACTTGCCCATCGTTGATGGGGGTGTTGTCCACATGGGTGACACCTGCAACGAGGGTGGTCGTCCCGCCGAGCATCACTTCGTCGGCTGCCATCATGTCTTCGACGGTGAAGGTCGCTTCGCAGACGTCGATGTCATGCTCTTTGGCGATGGCAATTAAATTCAATCGCGTGATCCCGCCTAAAATCCAGTGGTTGGCAGGATGTGTGACCAGCTTGCCATCCTTGACGATGAGCAGACTCGTGGACGTGCCTTCGGTGACCACGCCATCGCGATGGAGAATTGCCTCGGCACATCCTGCCTGTTTGGCCTGCATCTTGGCCATGCAGTTGGGCAGCAGTAACAGGGATTTGATATCACAGCGATGCCAACGCAGATCGGGGAGCGTGATCGCTTTGACCGCAGCAGGACCAGCGTCGATGTCCACCGGTTTTTCATACTCCGCCATGATAAAGATGGTGGGCTTGGTGTCAGGCTTGGGAACGTGATAACGCACGGCTTCGGCACCGCGCGTGATCTGCCAATACACCTTGGCGTCGCTGAGTTGCTGTTTGGCGATCAGTTCATTGCTGATGGCCAGAAGGTCTACGTCGGGATACGCAATGCCAACCTCATTGAGTGAGTGCTTTAAGCGAGCGATGTGATCCGCTGCTGCGATGGGTTTGCCACGGTGATAAAACAGCACTTCGTAAATGCCATCACCAAAAAGAAACCCACGATCCAGCACGCTGACTTTGGCCTGGGATAGCGGGAGAAATGTGCCGTTGAGATAGACAGTTGGATCATCCATGATCGGTGTATTGTAGTTGATTCAAGGCGTCGTTGCTTTGACTTGCTGAGGCTGTGGAAAGGTTGTGATGTGTCTTTATTGTTTGTCTGGATGATACGTTGATCACCGGTTCGTCATTCCCGCGCAGGCGGGTATCCAGTGGCATTCAGTTGACGCTTGCACATATCACTGGACTCCCGCCTGCGCGGGAGTGACGATTAGGTTTCATTATTTTATCGGTTGTTAACAAATGACATGTGTCTACCGGTTAAAGCCCATCTGTTATCGCTTCAGTGCCTTGATCACCAACTGAGCGACCGCGTGGCTGGAGGCCGGATTCTGGCCGGTGATCAGGTTGCCCGACTGCACGGCATGGGGCTGGAAGTTGGACGTGGTGGTCACCTTGGCACGCAGTTCACGCAGTTTGGATTCGAGCAGGAACGGCATGTCATCGGTGAGTTTGACCGCAGCTTCTTCACTATCGGAAAAACCGGTGACATCACGATTATGGACCAGCGGTGCACCGTTGGGACTTTTGGCATTGACCAAGGCTGCAGGGCCGTGACAGATGGCAGCGATGATTTTCTGCTGCTTGTTAAACGTCTCAATCGCCTGTGTCGCATCCTTGGCATCGACCAGGTCAAACATCACGCCATGTCCGCCGGGGATGACGATGGCATCGAATTTTTTGAGATCCACCTGGTTGAGGACGCGGGTGTACTGGAGTTGCTTGATCGCCTCTTGCCATTCGGCCTTCTGTTTGTCGTTGGGTTTGCTGCGTGCGTCAATGGGGACTTTCCCGCCATTGAGAGTGACCGTGGTGACCTTGAAACCTTCCGCGATGAACAGGTTGTAGGGGACGGCATACTCTTCAAGCCACAAACCGGTGGGCTTGCCACTGGTCATCTTGTCAGCCTGGGTGACGAGTATGAGTACATGCGTTTGATCGGCTGCGGTGACGTTGGATGTAAAGAGCAATGTCAAAGCGAGCAGGAGGGCGGTGAGAAGTTTCATGAGGTGTTCCTTGTTGCCGTTCATCGTCACTCCCGCGAAGGCGGGAGTCCAGTGAGAACTGCAAGCGTCAACAGAATGCCACTGGATTCCCGCCTGCGCGGGAATGACGATTTAAATTGTCGTATGGTTCCATTGTACGATCTGTTTAACCCAACCAATAAAAAACACCGTGTATTCCACGGTGTTTTTTCAAAGGTTACAGGTGTGTTTTGTGTTTACACGCTGATCACGCGAGCGCCCTGTGCAGGACGCGTGACGAACGCAGCGGGTTCAATGCCGGTCTGTTCCATGTAGGTCTTGCAGATTTGCTCGCTGATGGTGTTGGCTTTTTCAGCTTCGACGAGACTGACGGTGCAGCCACCGAATCCGCCACCGGTCATGCGGCTGCCGTAGACGCCACCTGCGGTACCGATGGATTGAGCGAGTTGCACCAGCAGGTCCAGTTCCTTTGTGGAGACTTCAAAGTCGCGGCTGAGGGTTTCGTGTGAATCGTACATATGTTCACCGACGGCAACCCACTGGTTCTGCTCCATGAGTTTGGCAGCTTCGGCGGTACGCTTGATCTCACCGATGACATGCTTGGCACGCTTGTAGACGACGGGATCCATTTTGTCCATCGCTGCCTGGAGTTGTTCGATGGTGGCATCACGCAGCGATTCAACACCCAGAATTTTGGCAGCCTCTTCGCATTGCTGACGACGCTGGGGATACTCACTGCCCGAGAGCTTGTGCTTGACGTTGGAGTTGATGATGAGCACTGCGACGGACGGATCATTTAACCGCACATGCTCAGGCGTGTTGGTGCGACAGTCCAGAAGCATCGCGCAACCTTCTTCGCCGCCAGCGGAGATGTACTGGTCCATGATCCCGCAGGGCATGTTGGCAAAGTCGTGTTCGGCTTTCTGGCAGAGTAGCGCCTTGTCGGTGACACCCAATTCTGCATCCGCCAAATCAGCGAGCAGGGTGGCCACGCAGACTTCCAAAGCTGCACTACTCGACAGTCCGGAGCCCAGGGGCACGGTGGAACTCAAATAAGCATCGAAGCCACCGGGGTTGATGCCACGTTTGAGACAACCGAAGACGACGCCTTTGACGTAGTTGACCCATTCAGGTTCGCCCTGGGTGAGGTCTTCGGAGATTTCGAATTGACCGGGGAAATCTTCCATGCCGATGGAGTTGACGTTGACGGTGTTCGTGCCGTTGGGCTTGGCCACGATCATGGTCTGACGCTCGATGGCAATGGGGCAGACGAAGCCTGCGTTGTAGTCGGTATGCTCACCGATGAGATTGACGCGCCCGGGTGCGACAGCGGCGTGAGTGGGGGCCGAGCCGTACTTGGCGTTAAAGGCTTCTTTGAGTTGGGTTAATTGTTCTTCGATGCTCATGATATCTGGGTCCTGTTCGCCCATATTGGGGGGCACAATGTTTGCGTTACGCGATGGTTAAGACTAATATTCCTGATTCTACACCCACTGAGGGAGAGCCTTAAATCGGATAAGGCAATCTCTTGGGTTGAGGCGTATTGTAAAGAGGCTTGGCTTGAAATTCGAATTGATCGACAACGTGTTGGAATTGGAAGCCGATCGCATCGTCGCGATCAAGAATGTCACCAGTGCCGAAGAGTACCTGGCGGACCACTTCCCGTCCTTCCCGGTTTTGCCGGGGGTGATGATGCTTGAGACGCTGGTCCAGGCAGCACGCATCCTCGTTGCCAAGTCTCAGAACACGGGGGATACACCACTGATCATGGCCCAGGCGCGGAACATCCGGTACGGCAACATGGTCAAACCCGGGCAGAGCCTGATCGTCGAAGTCACCCTCAAGGGCGAAAAAGACGGGCAATGGCAACTGGTCGGGACAGGCAAAGTGGATGGCAGTGTCGCTGTCCAAGGCAAATTTGCAATGGCAGCACTCAATCCGACCGCTGCCTGATTGGATAGATTCAAACAGGTTTAAACGCAACGATAACTCGGCAACGGATATGCCGAATCTGCAACGGAGATCGAAATGACCCACGACGAAATTTTCAGCAAGGTTCAGGAAGTTCTGGTTGACGCTTTGGCTGTCGACGATGAAGAAGTCACCTCAGAAGCCACCCTCACCGGTGACCTTGGTGCCGAGTCCATTGACTTTCTTGACATTGTTTTCCGTCTTGAAAAAGCCTTTGGCATCAAGATCGACCAAGGCGAAATCTTCCCCTCCAACGTGCTTGAAAACGAAGAGTACGTCAAGGATGGCAAAGTCACCGATGCCGGTATGGAAGAACTCAAGAAGCGCATGCCCCATGCCGACCTCAGCGAATTCGACGCCAGCCGTGATGTCGAAGAGTTCTCCAACATCTTCACCGTGGATACCATTGTGAAGTTCATTGAAGGTAAGGTCAGCTAAGCGAAGCTTAGCGAGATAGGAGATAGTAGAGCAGGTGACAGGAGAGCAGGCAAGGCATCATTGTCTTGATCGACTGCTCAACTTACGACTGATCTACTTACTGATACCCATGCGCTGGATGTGGATTGATCGCATTGTTGAGCTTGAAAAAGCGACCCGGATCGTCACGGTGAAGAACGTTTCACTGGCTGAGGAGGTCGTTCACGATCACTTTGCTGCCACGGACACCCGCGCGGCCGTGCCGGTGCTCCCCAATCCCTTGATTGTCGAAGGCATGGCACAGACTGCCGGGATCATGGTCGGCCACGCCAGGGACTTTGCCGAGAAGGTCATTCTGGCCAAGATCAGTAAAGCCATCTTCCACGAAGCTGCCATGCCCGGTCAGACGCTGCGGTTCTCCGCGGACATGGATCGCATTGATGATGCGGGTGCCATGACCACCGGCATGGTGGAAGTTTACGATTCGCATCAAGGCCCCGATGCTGCCCGGAAGTTGGCGGATATCGAGCTGATGTTCAGTCACATCGACAACAACCGCTCAGGTCTGGATTTCCCTGAACACAATTTCGTCTTCACCGACCAGTTCATGGGCCTGCTCGAACGCAGCGGGTTTGGTCAGGACAACGCCTGAACTGATGACTGACACCCCAAGTTGAATGATCAAAAGCACCAGTCTCTACGCTGGTGTTTTTATTTGTGATGACAAGATGGGAGCCGATCGGATCCGGTGCTCAAATAGCTCAATACAACGCACGAGTTTTTTACCGGGATTGGTATTACTTGTGGTTGATGAACGAATAGTCATTACGGCAAGATATTTTTATAGTAAAAACCCATACATAAAATGTAGACATTTCCGTTCTGTTCTCTAACATGAATAAGTCAATAAAAGGGTTTATGCCTTGCATGATTAATTGCGACTGGTAAATACCCTACTGATGTGGCTAAAATGTTCTTGACGGTAAGAACGAATTGATGCATGCTAAGTACTTGTCTGAAAAAGAGCTTGAAGCAACATGGGGATCGGGGCAACATTTCGAACCAGTGGTTCTGACCTTGTTGATGCAGTGGCCGATTTAGCCACGGACCGCAATGATTCAAACCTGCGACGATCCGACGATCGTTTTGCTTTTGAGCATGTCTTTTCCGGATGGATTGTCATTGGACATTTGACGTTTTGATAAGTGAACGTGGTTGTATTTACATCCATGGGAGTGTCAGGTTTTAGGACTGCACAAGTTTAAAGCTGGCCTATGATGTTGAGGTAGTATGGGATTACAGCGGATTCAACGGTTGTTGCACTTGATTACGCTTCTGCAAAGTGGCGGGGAGTTCAAGACAATCTACGATTTGATGGCTGAGTTGGATGTCAGCCGCAGTACATTATTCCGCGATTTGAAAATGCTCGACGAAGTGGGCATTCCCTATGTATACAGTCCGTCCAAGGGGTATCGCATCGTCAATAACTGTTTTCTGCAACCCGTGAATCTGACCATGCAGGAGACGTTGTCCTTGTTGATGGTTGCCAAGAGTTATTTGCCGCAGCGAGGTCGGGCGATGATTGGTTCGACGTTGTCCGCCATCTGGAAATTGGTGTCAACGATCCCCGAGCCGATTCGCGCCGATTGCAGTGACATGGTTGAGACCATCAGCGTCTCACCTGAACGCATCACCATCAGTGACAACGAAGACCAACTGTTTCTGAGTCTTCAGCGATGCATTGACGAACGCACTTGCGTCCGTCTGACCTATCAGCATCCGATCAGCAAAGAGATCAGCACATACGACGTGAACCCGTACCATCTGCATTTTTCAACGCGGGCCTGGTATCTGTTTGGTTACATGCATGAATTTGACGAGGTTCGGATTCTCAAATTGGCACGGATCAAGAGTTTTCAGATGCTCAAGAAGCAGTTTGCCAAGCCCAGGTTCGATTTGAACAAGCAACTGGGCAATGCCTGGCAACTGATCAACGAAGGCAAGAGCTACAACGTGGAGCTGGAGTTTACTCCCATGGTCGCCGTCAACGTCGCCGAAGTCCGCTGGCATCAGACGCAGAAGGTCACGTTCCAGGATGATGGGACTGCCAGGGTGAGTTTCAAAGTCGACGGGCTCAAGGAGATCGCCTGGTGGATTTGCGGTTATGCCGACCAGGTCCGGGTGATCAAGCCCAAAGCCCTGGCCGATCGCGTCAGGCAAATGCATCTGGATGCTGCTGCCAAACAGTAGTCGGCCGATGACACGAATCGCACTGGTAAACACGAGAGGCATCAAAACAGCAATCTCAGAACAAACACGCAAGTGACAGCCGTTGCAATGAGATGATCAGCAAGTTAACGGATCAGGATGAGTCAACCCAACAAGCCTCAAAACGATTTACCGAAGCAGCCCACTTTCCGGGATGAGCACGATATGGAAGGCACAGTCATGACGGAGCATGCAAACATCGACAGTCAGTTGGACTCAGAGTCGGCTGCTTTGTCACCAGATCAGATGATGCAGATGCTCAGCCATCTTCAACGTCTGAATCTTTCCTCTCACCTCGGTCTGGGGCTGGCGCACCAGCTCAATCATCCCTTATCCGCTTCGGTCAATTACATCCAATGCAGCATCAAGAAACTTCAGGATGACGACTTTGATCGCCAGGAATTACTGGGGTTGCTTCAGCATGCCAGTCAGGAATCGTATCGTGCTGCAGAGTTGATTATGCGTTTACGTCGCTTTGTCAGTCAGGCGGTCCCGCGTATTTCAACCTTGAATTTCAATCACAAAGTCCTCGAGGTCGCTGCCTTACTCTCACCGTTACTCAAAGAGAACGACATCGAGTTGAAGCTTGAGTTGCATGATGACCTGCCATCGCTTTTGGGAGATCGGATTCAGATTGAGCAAATTCTCTTTAACCTTGGACTCAATGCGGTTCAAAGTCTGACCGAGCATCCGGTCGCTGAGCCTTGCGTGGTGATTAAGTCTGATGTGAATCAAGCCAAGACGGTTTTGGTCTGTCAGGTTCTGGATAACGGGAAAGGTCTGGACCCCCGGATCGCGCCGCATCTCTTTGAGCCGTTTACGACCACACGGGCCAACTGCCTGGGATTGGGACTGGCTCTGAGTCAAGTGCTCAGTGATTTGTATCAGGGGCAATTGACGGTTGAGAACCAACCTTCAGGCGGATGTGCTGCCACCTTGACTTTGCCATTGTCACAAACGTCGGAGAACCGTTCGGAGATATCCTGACGGATGGATAATTCAACGGGCAGACGGGGGTGACAACGGGGAGGCTTCCGCGGTGACTAGGGAATGATGCCGGGGGCTGTTGATCCTTGTTTGATGATTCCACTGCACGGAGACACATTTTGTCAGACAAACTTCAACCCAAGCAAGCCAATTGCCTTTTGATTCTCGAAGCAGATGAGCCCCAGAGTCATTCGCTGTTTCAGTTGCTTCAAGCCTATGGCTATGCCTGCATCACGCTTGATTCAGTTTCGCAGCTTAAGCGTTATGTCTTTGATGACGATGTGGCTTATTGTCTGTTGGCCGATGTGGGTACGAGCAGAAAAAGCAAGTCCAGGCTTGATGACTACATTCAGAGTCATCCCCAGTTGCCCGTCATCGCCTTGTCCTGCAGCAGCAATGTCAACATGGCGGTGACCTACACCCGCATGGGGACCGTCGGATTTCTCACCAAACCGCTGCAGATTGATTCACTCCTCAAAGCAGTACAGGACGGCCTGCAACTTGCCCGTCAGATCATGGACTACCGACACCAGCGTGTGGAGTATGAAAACCGACTGATGCGATTAAGCCAACGCGAACGCGAAGTGCTCGATCTGGTTATCGACGGGATGAGCAGTTCGCAGATCGCCCAGCATCTGAACCTCAGCGTCAAAACCATCAGTCTCCATCGCACCAACCTCATGAACAAGCTTGAAGCCGACGGCGTGGTACACCTGGTCCGCATGATCACCCCGGGCCCCATCCCCAAGCTGGTCTCCCCCTGGCAGCGTCACGTCTGACACGGCACTGCTGACCTAGTCGAGCCATCTTGACTCGGTTGCATTGAAACAATGCATTCAACTCAAACCAGTCTCATAGAGAAACATGTTCTGTTAAAACCTGAGTTTTGGTTAAGCGTTGAACGCGTTGAAAAGGGATTTGTGATTAGGGATTAGGACAAGGCAAAACAAGGCAACAGACTTCCATCTAACAACCCTAATCCCCAATCCCTAATCCCTAGCCCAAACAGGCAACATCCTTTATCCAAAACTCAGGTGTTAAAGCAATGCAAAGAATGAATCGCCACCCTCCGTCACTCCCGCGCAGGCGGGAGTCCAGTGGAATTTGCAAATTTTCTACTGCATGCCACTGGATTCCCGCCTGCGCGGAATGACGAAATCAGAGAATATAATGGGCACCGGGTTTACACCCTGTGCTCAGATTAATGCAATGCTCGGGTTATTTGTTGGCTTGGTATCAGTCACGCTTGTACCACCGTCGTCACCAAGCAAAAACGCATCGGGCTTTGAAACCCGATGCGCTTGAATTGAATGTGATGTGTTGCTTCAATGCCAGGCGTCAAATGAAGCGCTTTAGGCTAAAGTTCAAAATGTCGAATCAGGTTCCGGTAAGCGCGGTAGTGCTTGCGCTCAGCCAGTTGGATACCGCGACGGGCAATGCATAGATCTCTGAAGCATTGTTTCTCGTCAGTGACCTGCTCCTGATGATCCCGAAGGTGTCGGGTCAGGCGGGTGAACTGATCCCGGGCAGACAGTTCGTTAAGCAATGCTTCAAGAAATTGCTGAGCATCAACGTTCAAATCATGGGTGACATCTTTTTGCATATCCAGCCTCCTATGACTGGTTCTTGTCTGCCCCCCGCAGGGCTTGGCATAGCGGACGGTCGCTATAGCCTACAAGCATCGGAAAGATACGTTGCACTAAAGTTAGATGTAAAATGTGGAATGTGTTAATCGTGTATTTCGGGGGTTGGCCATGCTACAGACCTGCCATTTAGCCCATCTTCACAGACAAGCTCCGATAGCGCATCTCAGGCAGCAGATTACAGGGCATGATTCCAAGGCAACCAAGTCAAGATGACTCGGCTGGATCAATCATATAGCCCGGTCATCTTGGCCGGGTTGAGTCGTTTGAGTTGCAATCAAACGCCAGTCCAACACACTTAACCGTTACGGCTTGAGTTGATTTTGACAACGTGCCAATTGTGCTTTGAGTTGCGCGAGGGTTGGTTGATCAAGGTCTGGATAATCCTGTGGGTTAGCCAGCAATTTTCCCAGAATCTTGACTGCCAGGGCAAAGTCGCCCGACGCTTCACTTGCCGTTGCCAACAGACGGTAGTCCGAAAGGGAGGGGGTTTTGACATTTTGGAACAAACGTTCCATTAATTGTCTGGCAACGATCCAATCGGCTTGTTTTGTGGTTGGATCATTGAGTAAACACATGGCAAGATGCCGCAAGCCTGAGACGCGGTCGGGCTCGTGTTTGAGTCCATGTTCCAATGCCTGTCTTGCTGCCCGCCATTGTTGTTCCTGGAGCAGGGCAGCACCGAGATTCAGCGCATAGTCCGGTTGGTCAGGAGCAATCGTCATCGCTTTTTGCCAGTGTTTGATGGCTTGTTCGCGTTGGTTCTGATCCATGTAATGAAGCGCCAGTCGATGGTGAAGCACCGCGGATTGTGGCAGGGCATCCAGACCACGTTGCAAGGCGTTGAACGCCTGCTCGGGTTGGTTGACTTCCTTGAATGCTTGCCCCAATCCAACGTACGCAGTTTCCTGATACCGGTCTTTTTCAATCGCACGTTCAAGTGCAATGATGGCCTTGTCATGTTGTCCCTGACGCAATTGGAGAATACCCAGATTCGTCCACGCTTTGGCGTAGGCACTGTTTTGCTTGACGGCTTTTTCCAGTAACGCAATGGCCTGGGGAATGTCCCCCTGTAACTCGCGGACATGCGCCAGGCTGCTGTAAACGTGCGACTGTGCACGCATGAATTGGGAGGCAAACTCAAAGAGCGTTGCAGCACGATCGTATTGCCCCATCTCCTTGTAGACGATCCCAAGGTTGCTGTAGCTGTTCCATTCATTGGGGCGATGCACGATGGCTTTTTGATAGAGATCACGTGCAGCTTCGAGATGGCCAGCCTGCTTCTGGATGACACCCAGATTGTTTAATGCCATCCATGGTGCGCGGTTGTTGTCGATGACATGTTGCCAAAGTGTGGTCTGGTTTTGATACACCTGTTGATACGCTACGCTTCGCGCACCCAGTGCGATGAGAATCACACAGGCCAGCGTGTATTGCACACGCGGGTATCTTTTGGTCAACTGATAAAAACCAGCCGCAAACAGCGCGATGATGCCCATGCCTGCGTGGTATTGAAAGTGATCAGCGACAAACGAGAACCGCATGGGAAAGACATCGATAAAGCCCAATGCCGGGAACAAGGTCCCCGCAAAAAACAGCAGGGCGACCACCGGCCCGTATCCCCATAGGTTCCGATTACGCCAGCATCCATAGACTGCGATGACGAACCCAACCGGGAAAAGCCACTGCCACCATTGGCTGGTATTCAGGTGCCAGTAGTCATAGAAAAAAACCAGGTGCTGCGGCCAGAGAATCTTTGCTGCGTAGAACCATAGCGCTCGTCCTGCAATCAGGAACCGGTCGCCCATGCTAAAGGCCCAGTCCGCACCCTCTGCACCCACGTGATGTTTCTCCATCATCGCGGTGTGCAGCCCCAGCCCGATACCGATGACGAACATGGGCAGTAAGCACAGTAAGTCACGCCAGGGGAATCGGCGTCGCTGCCACCACATCACCAGGACCAATGCAGCAGGCAGAGAGCATGCCACGGTCTTGCTGAACATCGCCCCCAGAAAACACAACAGACTCAAGCCATACCAAAGCCACCGACGTTGGGATGGTTCGACAGTTGGTTGCGATGTTTGAATCGCCTTGTGACTGATCCCGGTAAAGCGCAGGTACATCAATGCTGCCAACAGGTAGAACACACCACTGAGCACGTTCTTTAACTCCGTGACCCAGGCAACGGACTCCACCTCAATGGGGTGAACCGCAAAGATCATCGCAGCCAGATACGCACCGGGAATCGCCAGTCGTCTCAGCACCCGCCACCACAGCAGACTCACCAAAGCATGACAGATCACGTTCACCAGATGGTAACTCAACGGGTTTAATTCAAAGAGCTGATACTGCACCCAGAACAATGTATGCACCAACGGATAGTACTGCGGCACCGCGCCCGGCTCGATCCAGATCCGTTTCAAGCCTTCGACATCATGCAGCGTGCGGTTCTCCGTGACGTAGTGATCGTCATCCCAAATGTACTGGCACTGCAACGCAGGCAGATACACCACCAATGTCAACAGCAATAACAAGCCACCCATCAGCCATTGATGTCGGCGGCAAGCAGTGTCGGAATGTGATGGGGATCGTTGGGGCATCAGCAATCAGTATAAACTCATACGTGTCGATGAGCTTGTCGGTTCAAGTGCATTTTCAATCTGACTTTGCTTCGTTCAATTCAGTACTCTTACTGACGTTATATTTCGACAACGGGACGAATCGAGTGGTTTACGAAAATATTTACGTAAACGCGCTTGACTTGTCCAAAGTCGCTGCGAAAATATTTACGTAAGCCGTTTTTGAAAGTCCAACCGCCCATGGCCGTGAGTCTCAAACAAATCGCCGCTCAGACCAATGTCTCCATTGCCACCGTCTCCAAGGTGCTCTCGGGGCGTGAGGATGTGTCGGATAAGACACGCCAACGTATTCTCAAAGTGGCCAAGGATATGAACTATCGCCCCAATCTACTGGTCCGCGGCATGCAGACCGGCAGGACAAACTCCGTTGGTGTGATGGTGCCCGTCGGGACAGATGCCTTTTTCTCAAGCTTGGTCTCCGGTGTCCATCACCATCTGCAAGCTGCAAATTATGTCCCCATTCTCCTATGGGCCTCGCGAACACCTGATCATCACTGGACGACCAAACCCGAACTGGAACTGATTCACCAACTCGTGGATCGCCGTGTGGATGGCCTGATCATTCGACCGATTGAAGATGCAGCCTCCGATGACTACCTGCATGAAATTCATGATCACCGGTTGCCACTGGTCGCAGTCGATCGTGCGTTACCCAACTCGCACCGGGCGGACTTTGTCGGCACAGATGACGTCTGTGGCGGGCAAATGGCGGCAGAGCATCTCCTGGCGTTGGGACATCGACACATCCTGCATCTGGCGGGCCCCGACTTTGCAAGTACCGCACGGCATCGTCGTGAAGGGTTTGAATCCGTGATCCGTCAGTGCCCCGATGTCACCTATGACATGTGCATGGACATGACGTTTACCGGCAATCAAAAACTGATGCATGACTACTTTGACAACCATCCCATGCCAACCGCGATTTTTGCAGCCAACGATTACATGGCAACAAGACTCTACAACGTCCTGCATCAACGACAGGTTCGCATTGCACATGATGTGTCGGTGATTGGTTTTTCCGATCTGGACTTTGCACAGTACATGCAACCGGCCTTGACCACCATCCGCCAACACCCTGATGCGATTGGCAGAAAGGCAGCACAGTTAGTGCTCAATCGGATTAATACAACCGATCAACAAGCAAGTGAATACGAGCCGGTGCAGATTCGTCTGAAGCCGGAACTGATAACAAGGGATTCAACCCAGCCACCCAAGTGTGGCAAGTAACGTTTTTTTGTTTTTTCTAAAATGAAAGTTGGTGAAGCGTGAAGAGCGCATGCAGTTGTCTGTTGTCCATCCTGATTCTCACAGCCACCCTTCAAGCCCAGACGGCCGGTGAGTGGAAACTCAAACCCATTGTCGGTGACAATACCAAGCAATGGGCTGAAGGCAGTTGGACATGGTCGATGGGGAATCCCATGGATGACAACGGTGCGACGTGGAAGGTGGCGTACCAGGATCAAACCAATCCGCCTGCCAACGCACCGTTTACGGCGATGAGTCAGGGCACGTATGTCGGCTTTGTTCGCATCTGGCAGGGCGGTGAAGAACAGACACGCGACCCGCAGATTCAATACAAAGCGGACTGTCTTTCGGTTCGCCCGTCGAGTAACAAAGCTCAGAAAAGCCCTTCTGCAGCCGTGATTTTCAAACCGACAGCAGATGGTCAATACACCGTCGATCTGAAAACCAAACTCACTGCCGTGCAGAGTCCCAGCGCCGGCTACGCCAATGTCGAGCTTTATATTCTCAGTGCCGATGGTCGCATTGCCGACATGCAACAGCAGGAAAGAATGAACGTCAAGAAGTCCAACGCGTATGGCAAGAAGCAGTATCCCGAACGCTTTGACTTTAGCAAGACCATCAAACTTCAAGCCGACCAGGAACTGATTCTCCGACTCCAGGCCATCAACCCCGGCAATGCCTCCGTGGGCAACTGTCGCCTGCAGATTGAAGATTTCTCCGTCAAGCAAAGCAAGTAACTTAAAGATCCAATCGGTTCGTAACTGAAAGGAGTATGACAATGAAACCGCAAGCTCATCAATCAAGTCATGCGTTTACACTCATTGAGTTATTGGTGGTGATTTCGATTATCTCCCTGTTGATTGCCATCCTGTTGCCAGCGTTGGCCAAGGCGCGTGAAGCTGCCAAGGGGGTCTCCTGTCTGAGTAATCTTCATCAGCTTTACATCCCGCTTGCGATGTACATCGAGGATAACAAGGACTGGTTCCCCGGTTCCTTTACATGGCCCAAAGGGCAGATCACCAGCGGGACTTACGCGCAGAAATTCAGTGGCGGACTTGGGGTTTACCTGCAGAACACGCAACTGTTCAAATCCTGCCCGGATTATCAAAGGGCTAATTGGATCACCTACGCCTTTAACGATCGACTGGGTGGTTATTACACTTGGCCTCCCCAGGCTCCTAAAACACAACTGCGTCGCGTGATCAAGCCACACAAGATGATCACCTTCATTGACGCAACCTCGTCCTCTTCAGACACACAGGTGGCCCGGCTTTACCGTCCTTCGTACTACTACAACTCCCGGCGATACGGTTGGAAGACACACGAGGAACATCCCAACCTGCTTTTTGCAGGTGGCAATGCCGGGAATATCGCCTACGAAACCATCGACGGAACCAGCAAGCAAGGGCTTTCCTATTGGCTGGTGAGTGAGAATGCCAAGTACTGATTATTTTAAATCGACGGATCATGGTTGATGGAGACAAATATGAAACGCAACTGCAATCTCACACCGTTTGCCTTTACGCTCATTAAACTGCTGGTTGTCATTTCCATCATTGCTTTGCTCATTGCCATCCTCCTGCCTGCGTTGGCCAAGGCGCGTCAGGCCGCCCAACGCACCGCCTGTTTATCGCAAGTCCGGCAGGTGGGGGTCGCTGCCAACGTCTACAGTGTGGACAACAAGGAATGGCTCATCGGCGGTGATTGGCCCAAGAAATTTCGGGAAAAATACGATTACAACACCAGCGTGCTCAACGTCTGCCCCAGTGCACCGACGCGCAACGGCTACGGGATGAATGCCAATTTCACCAACCCCATCAGCTTCATGACATCGCAATGGGGCGGTAGTGGCAATCCCTGGTATCACGGGGCGGCCCGACTCAAACGTTCCGATGCAGCATCACCACAGGATGTCATTGAGTACATGGATGCCAACTCCTACTACGGCGGGTATTGGCAGAACTACACCTTCTCCTACCGACTCTACGCCAACACGCGTCACGGCGAAGGTGGCTCAGGTGGTGCAAACATCATGTTCCTAGACGCCCATGCCGAATTTCAACAAAACGATTGGATTCAAAAACCCTCCAGTTCACCCTACAACAAGTCCGGCAAGAGCAAAGTCAGAATCGGGTGGGGCGGTTCCCGCTTCCGCGTCTGGTGATGCTCCTGGTTACACGATTAAAATTTACCTCTAGATTTACAGGTTTAATGATGTCCAAAATGAAAACTCTTATCCTACGTTCAACGCTTCTTTGTCTAATCCTTGCATGTTGCTCGACGATGCAAGCTGCCATGCTTCACGTCGATCAAAACCATGCCAAGGCGTCCGACAGTAATGACGGTTCAGCAATCGCGCCGTTCAAGACCATCAATGCTGCAGCCCAGGTTGCTGTCAATGGTGATACCGTGCTCGTGCATCCGGGTGTTTACCGCGAACACATCGCGCCCGGGCAAAACGGTAGTGGTGTCACCTACATCTCCGCCGAGCGTCATCAGGCCATCGTCAAAGGCTCGGACATCTGGACACCGGATTGGAAGCCCGTTGATGATCAACCCAATGTGTACATTGCACCACTGGATGAGGCGTTGTTTACAGGCCGTCGCAATCCGTACCTGCGCACCATCAGTGTTTCGTCCAAGGATAAAAGCAAAGCCAGCCGCCCGATTGAAGACGGTGTCACACAGTGGCCGTTGACGCTGGGCCAAATTTTTGTCGATGGGCAATTGCTCACGCAGGCCACCACCTTGCAGGATGTCTACAACACGCCTGCAACCTGGATACTCGGTGAGCATGGCAAGACCATCACCATGCACGCTCCCGTACATCTGCGTCGCATTGATGCTGCAGTCGTCGAACTGACCGTGCGTGATCGTGTCTTTGCACCGTCACGTCGCGCACTAAAGAGCATCACCATTGACGGCTTTGTTTTCGAACACTGTGCCAACCAGGGTCCGTTCCCGCAGGCTGGCATGAT
>PAIY01000103.1 GCA_002704825.1 Phycisphaeraceae bacterium | reverse complement strand
TCTGATATTCCGCAAAGAATGCAGATTCATCACGCAGTCGCAGATTCATCGCATGCTGCAAAGCCGACAGTTCGTCTTCGTTGTAACGCTGCGGCCATGCGACGATACTGCCGGTGTCCATAGCCTGCCTGTGATCACGGTAAAATTCGGTCGCTTGTGAACCATCACCATCGTTGCGCAGACTGTCAGCACGAATCTCTGCGTACTTCGCCCATAGCTTGTCACTTCCGGGGGCTGGGAAGGCATACACCATCTTCGTCCGCTCGCCTTGCCACTCTGGATGTTTGTCCCGATCTAGGATGTTGTCAGCCATGTCCGCGGGCCGGATCACCGTGCATGCCATGAGTCCGGCGATCTTCTTGCCCGGTCCGGCCATGCCCAGCACATCGCCTGCCAGAATCGCTTCACGTCGTTGGCTTTGCGAGGGTGACCATGCCGACTCGGTTGTTTGCGGGTCGTCGACCAGAACGAGTTGCGGTCGAACCACCTGCCCATCAGCGCGGGCATAGTTCTGCCCACGAATGTCGCTGCCCTTCATGCCGCTTGATGAAATGACAATCCCCGACGACAGGCTGCCTTCGATCACCGGCAACACCACGCGATCCGATGACCAGTCGATGCGCGTGGGCACACCGTTATACTTCTGTCCCTTCTGTCGATTGGTGATCCGCTCCAAACAACGAATCGGATACGTCACCTCCGGATAATCCTCATGCAATAGCGGATTGGTCTCCAGCCAAATCTTGATGTTTTCCAGCAGATCGCGGGCACGTTCAGCGCTGGCGGCAACCAGGCAGATGAACGGTGATGCGCCAATTAACGCCGCCCATAACACGGCAGCCTGGCACAAAACTGTTTTTCCTGATCCGCGCGGCATCGCCATGGCAAACAGCCCGCCTGTGCGCACGGCCTTTTCAATTTTGTCGATCACCCGCAGGTGATCATCCGACCATGGCAGATAAAAAACCTCGGCAAAATACGTCTCACAGAACGCTCGGAAGGATGCGATGCACCGAGCCTTGCGATCTGGATCAATGACTGCCGGTATCTCGCCAATATCCTGAGCCGAACGTACCGCCTCTGCATTACGTTCGGCCTGACGTGCTTTCTGTTCCTCGTAACTCAACGGGCCCGACTTGGGCTTGGCATATTCCAGCGTCAGCCATGCGGCATACCGGAACAGATCCACCGTCTGCGGATTAGATGGATCACTGATGCTGTAGCCCGCACGGTTGCGATGGCGGCGGAGCTGGAACTCTGTCAATGGATCAGCATTGGGAATATCGATGGCGTTGACGATACGCAGTAAGTCGGCTGGCCGGAGTTGGCGTGGGTTGAATGATTTTTTACTCATCGTCCGCCTCCATCTCCGGCCGAGCCAGGAACGCTACGTATTCGATCAAGCTGAAGGTGCCATCGGCGCGGAGCAGTTGGCCATCATCGACAACCTGTTGAATCTGCTCTTCATCGATCCGGCGATTGAATGCCTTGGACAGAATCTGCGCCGCCTGCGGCACAGTTATGGCTGTGATCTTCAGCTTTTTCGAGTTGTCTGTTGGATGTGTCATCAAAATTCAAAAACACCTTAAAAATAAGTGTAAAAATGCCAAATCCGAGTTGATGATGGCGCGATTTCATTGCTCAATGTGTCTGTCACGCGAACAAGAAAGGAACCAACGCAATGGCCAGAAAAACCACCAAGCGGATGCAGGCATACCAGGACGCAACGATCAACGAGATCGCACAACGCATTCTTGGCATTGACACCTTGGAGACACGCAAAAGTGATTCATTGGATTTTCACGAGGTCGCCATCTGGAACATCAAGGAGGCGTTGGAAGCCGCCTTTGAAGCGGGACGCAAAGCCGACCATTAACCCCTCGCATAGGAGAAACACATACATGCGAATCACACGAATTGATTTTGAAGGACGCGAAGGCTACTTCGCCATCGCCAAACGAAAACGCGATGCCAAACAGATTGAGGTGGAAGTATTGCAACCGAACCACCAAGCCAGCCATTGGGTGAACGCAGACGATGAAGACGAATTGTTTGCTATGGCAGCCTTCCTGCAGGAACTGCTTGATGGCTACGAAGGCAATATGGAAGAAGCATCCTGCTACTACAACGCACTGATGTCCATCAGCGACGTCGGAATTTGAGGAACCACCATGACGACCACCAAACACAAAAAACAAACAGCCCAAGACGCCTACGCCCAACATCGCAAAGACATCACCAGCCTCATGCTCTGGCTGGAACTCGAACTGGAAAAACATCGCATCAACGCCAAAGGTAAGACCGACAACTGGGCGATGAGCGAAGACCTTCAACTCACCCGAAAACAACTGATAGAGGTACTGTCCTCGCTCTCGCACAGCGAACAACATGAAATCGAAGCACTGCTCAGCGAAAGTCGCTGAGCATTTTTGTTTACCAATTACCACAAGGACTAAATCATCATGAAACAAGAAGACATCCAAATCGGCGGCACATATCTGGTCGGCCTTGCTGGCAACCTCGTCCCGGTCCTGATCACCGAAGACCATACCTCGGGCACCGGCTGGCTGGGCAAAACAATCAAGACAGGCAAGCAAATTACGATTCGGTCGGCCCAGCGCATTCACCAAGCCGTGGAGAGCGACAAGGACGCCAGTGCCGCCAAACAGGGCAAACGCAAACCCAAGGCGACGGCGAATACCACCAACGCCTCCAAACGCGACACGGGCACCCCCCGAAAGAGTGCCGCGACGGGTGGCGACCAGGTCACTACTGGTAAACCCATGAGTTTGATCAACGCTGCGGCCCACATTCTGGCTCAAGATGATCAAGAGCCATTGCGATGCAAGGACATCGTCGAGAAGGCCATCAGCCAGAACCTTTGGCAACCGGGTAAGGGACTGACCCCGGCAGCAACACTTTCGGCAGCGATGATGCGTGAGATCAAAACCAAGGGCAATGACAGCCGGTTCGTCAAGGCCGAACGTGGATTGTTCACCGTCCAAGGGAAGGGAGTGTGATCCATGCCACGTCCCAACCGACAACGCGACGTGACCTTCCGCGTGCAAGACGAACACCTGGAAATGCACGTCACCTTCCGACATCAGCCGGACCACAACTACGTCCACCGATGCACGCGCGACGTGTTCCGCGAAGTTGCCTACGCCATCGAAGACCATGCCGCAGGCGGCACCACGCTTGATCATATCGTCCATATCATCGACGCGCCCTACACACAGGTCAACGTCGCGTTGGCCTTCATGAAGGAACGCGGATGCGTCGAAATCCGTCACCGTCGCACCTTCCCCGCATCGGACATCGTGTACGAGGATGCCATGATTGAGTTCATGCATCTGGCAGATCACTGATCGCATGCAATCACCTCCTTCTTCACCCCGGCACCCGTCGGGGTTTTCTCAGTGGCAGCAATCCGCTGTGCCTTCCGGCCCGAAAATTCTTCCCAACGTTTCACGATGATGTCACAATAGAGATCATCAAGTTCCATCAGGAATGCGTTGCGTCCGGTCTGCTCACAGCCGATGAGTGTCGATCCGCTGCCACCGAATAAATCCAACACGTTGTCACCAGGTATCGATGAATATTGGAGCGCACGGATCGCCAGTTCGACCGGTTTCTCGGTGAGGTGGGACATGGCCTGAGGATTCACCTTCTTAATGGGCCACAGATCAAGCGCGTTGGTAGGACCCCTGAAGGTGTGACCTGCTCCCTGCTTCCAAGTATAAAAACAAATTTCGAAGCAATTCATCATATCCTTCCGTGTTAAAACAGGATGCAGCTTATTCCAGACGATGCACTGGCTGAAGTAAAACCCTGCTTCTTTGAGTGCAGCAGGATAGTTGGCGAGGTTGGCATAGCCGCCCCAGATGTAGGCGGTTTTGCCAGGCTTCATCACGCGCGATGCATTGTTGAACCATGCCCGCAGCAACCTGTCGAACTCTTCCTCGGTCACGAAGTCATTGGCCAGAGGACGATCCTTGGCACGGAGTTTTTTCTGCGTCGGCTTGTTCTTTTCCGGGTGACGAGCGACATCCATTTTTTGATGATGTGTTTGCTTGAAGGATGAATTGCCAGCGGCGATGGCATTGTTGGAACGTGGCTCCAGGCGGACATTATACGGCGGGTCGGTATGTAGCAGATCAATGGTTGCGCCATCCAACAGACGATCCAAATCTTCCTCCGAACTACTGTCGCCACACATCAGACGATGGTTGCCGAGTATCCAAATGTCACCGCGTTTGGTGGTCGCTGCATCCGGTGGCTCGGGGATGGAATCTGGATCAGTCAAGCCTTCCTGCACGCCTTGGGCGGCATTGAGCAATTGTCCGAGTTCCTCTTCATCGAAGGCCAAAATGTCCATGTCGAATCCACCCTCACGCAACTCGTTGAGTTCGATGGGCAGGATGGACATGTCCCACTCGGCGATTTCGCCAGTGCGGTTGTCGGCCAGGCGGTATGCACGAACTTGCTCCGCTGTCAGATCGGTGGCCACATGCACCGGCACCTTGGCAAGGCCGAGTTTTGTTGCGGCTTTCCAGCGCGTGTGTCCGGCGATGATCACGCCGTCCTCGTCCACGACGATGGGTTGCCGAAACCCAAACTCCGACAGCGATGCGGCCACGGCATCCACCGCCTTGTCATTTAGACGCGGGTTGCGTTCATAGGGTTTGACGTCCTCAATGTTGCGAAGTTCGACGGCAAAGTTGGCAGTAGCGGTATTGGTCATTTGGATTCCTTTTGATTCTTACGGGTTGCATTCCACCGGGCCACGCCACGGCAGAGCTTGATAAATTCGTCATTGGTCATCGAGCCTTTGGCTCGGTTTACGTCTTTGTGCAGAACCTGGGTGTTTTCGATGGCATGTTCACCACCACAGCCGATGGGAACGATGTGATCCAAAGCAGAGGAGTCAGGGGTGAGTTCACGTCCGGTCAAACTGCAACGGTATTGCTGATACTCGAGCAAACGCAGAACATTTTCGGTGGACACATTGCCGATCGGCCTGGCGACGGTCACCATGTCCGTTTGCTCTTGCGGATGTATCGACTGCCTCCTGATGCTCTCCGGGTCGCCCACAGATACCACGGGCTTTTTTGCGCATGATTCTTCTTGCAGGCCAGAATCGCAGCCGCCAATCGAGCGAACACTTTCCACGTTGGCCGTGGTGTGACTTTGACATTGCCTTTTGCCGGTGGACGGCTCATTCGTATCTGCCATCCCTTGGCCATGCTGTGAGCCGCGCGAGACCACGGAGCCATTAACATGCGGCCATTTCTCAGATCGTTGTTGAGGTTGTACCGGAGTCGACCGATTACCTTTTGCCATTTTTCGTGTTGATTTTCCATGCATTGATTGATCCTTATGGGTTAAAAATTTTGCGGCGCGTTCACAACAAACTGTTCCATATAACGTGGCTCGTTCCGCCGCCATCGAAAAGGCCCCTGGGGGAAGGAACCATTGCATGATCGGCACAGGTCGCCCCCTGCGGCCGCCCGCCGTCACAGGCGGTACAGGTCTACCTGCCCAGCCCGGACGCCACAGACGCCAACCTGTGGCGATGTAGGGCGAGCGAGTTGAGCATGGATCATGAAGCTGCTTTGCGCAGACATGCGTCACAGTTTTTGTGTCCCGAGCGTGGTTCGAATTTGCCGCACCAATCGTTTGGCCAGACAGCGGGCCAGGCGATACGGTTGGGAAGTAAGCGACACTCATCGTCTATGCTCGGAACGGGTGCATGGCGATGACAAGTACCCAATTGGTTTTTCATATCACCAAATTCAAAATATTTACAATCACGACAATGCGATTCATACATTCAGTAGTTCCTTTACGTAGGTAGTTTGATATTCATTTCCGGCCACAGAGGAAGATATGATCAGGCCCCAAAAAGAAAACCGAGAAAACCGCGCCTCGCACGCGTACGCGCGCACACGCGGCGCGGGGGGTATAGTAAGAGAGAGAGTGTTTTTCTATATATATTATTCATAAGTTCTTTTTCTATTGCCCTTTGCGATTTTGAGAAAACCGTTTTTTGTTGCGCGGTTTTCTGCGGTTTTCTTCGGTTTTCTCCCCCAATTGGGGCGATTGGCGGGTATTTTGCGTGTTGATGCAGAGAAAACCGCGCGGTTTTCTCCCCGGTGTTTCACAGAAGTATCCAACCCTTTCGCGGTTTGGTACTGCCTTCAATGGTTTGAAACAGGATGCGTTTCTGCTTGGTCAGCGCTTCGATGATGTTGTCATAGGTGCTGGGACTGGTGGCCATATGTCGACGCAGACGCCAGTCGGGCATGGGATACCAATCCTCTTTGCCAGAGTGTTTGCTACGGATGAGGTAGCGCAATGCCTTCTTGCACTCGGCATCAAAATCGTTGGTACTGACATATTGATTGGCCATGTAGAGCATGCGCTGGATCTGATGCTCGACGAACGCGCTGGCCCAGCGTACGGCATCGACACTGATTTCCGGTTGGGTGTGGTTTTCACTGCATGCGTAGAGCAGCGCCAGCTTGCGGGCGTTTTCATTGGCACGGCCCCACACCGTCATCGCCACTTCGTCTTTGCGATCCTCAGCCTGGGCGTATTCACGATCAGCGCTTTGCCGGAAGTCATTGATGATTGTTTTGGCCTGGTCGCTGTAGGGCACAATGACGGGCACCGGGTAAAAACCGAGGAGGTTGCCACGATGTTCGCCTGGCTGGTAATTGCCCCACCAGCGCGCGGTTTCCACCAGGCGGTCGGGCATGCTGTCGACGAGCCCGGGTTCCTGACCTGCTGAACGTTTACCCGTATCCACGATGACCATGCGGGCGAAGAAGCCATTGGTGAGCATGCGTTCGGACATGGCCTCGTAATAGTGCGTGGGTGTCGCGGTGCCGAAAACGGTGAGATGTGGTTGATGGATGACACCGGGGATGCGCGGCTTGCCGGCCTTGGATCGCATGGAATACATCATGCTGGCTGAGGAGAACAGTTCCAGCAGCACGGTCATGATCGATTCATTGCGCGCGTCCTTGGCTTTGCTGACGGCCTGGAGAATGCCGTCGATCTCATCGGTTTGATACATCGTGCAAGGCTGAGTAGCCAGTTGATCTTCGATGCCTTCACCGGATGCAAACTTGCGGCAAAGCGAATCGGCCATGTTGGCCGCGATGGCCAGGTGGGCGTTGATCTGGCGCGGGTAGTTCTTGCCGGCAGAGGATGAACCCAAGGCGAGCAGATAAATGTTGGTGCGCAGGTCGCCGGCTTCCCGCACCTTACGCCCGCAGAGATAGGATTGCATGGCCAGAGCGCCACAGAATGCCATGCCCAGGGACGGGTACGGCGCATTGGCCATGCAGAAGTCGATCACCTCACCGATGAACCCGGGAATGTAGAGCAGGTTTTCAGGGAGCGGCCCCGGATCGGGTACGGTTAATGTGGCATCATCCTGTTCATCACCAGCCAGGATGCCCGATAGGTCCACATCGGAATTGTCCTGATCATTGAGATCATTACCGAACCCGTTCTTGGCCAACGTCTTGGTCGCTGCGGTAAAGTCACCACCGTGTTCCAGCAGTGCATACACAGCAAACGGCGAGTAACCACGATTGGGCTCAAACGGGTCGGCGTTGGATGAGAAAACATAAAACACGCGATCCTTGAGCGTGGCCGACCAGCCGGTGTCTTTGCCTGGGCGACGCCAGTATTCGTTTTCACCGGGCGCGGCCAGCGTCCAGCCGTGTGTGCGTAGCAGGTCCTGCACTTCACCGCGTTTGTTGAAATCGTCACCCGGTCTGTAAGCATTGTCGGTCGCACAATGGCCATTGTCCGCAGACATCTGGCACCTGTGCGAATGGTGGGCCGATGTACTCGCACCATCGACCACCGGTGGGCAGTATTCATTGAGTTCCCAGGCCGTTTGCAACAACGTGTCACGCTGTGCTTCAGTGAGGACGGGCAGGTGTCCCAAGTCGCTCTGCATCAGCTCATAGCCCGGTGTGGGTGAACAGAGGAATAGTCCACCTTCGCCACGGGTTTCGATAAGCGTCAAGATTTTGTCGTCGGCTTTGCGCTGGGCCAGTTTGATGTTGCCGCAGACGGGCACATCGCAACGATAGATCACATGCATGCCACCGGAAGGTGTCGATTCGATCACCAGATGGTCACGTAGATCAGCGGGAATACGATCCATCCAAGCAGGGAACAATTCACCGCCACCATCGAAGTCGATGATCTCCAGATTGCCGGAGACTTGGCCGCAGATGATGCACACGGCATCGCCCCATGGCCATGAGTTGAGTTCAGCAGGCAGTGGTAACCGCTGCTGATATTGTTTCCACTTGCCAATGGCCGGACGTTTTTCCGTGCGAATCGCTGGCAGGACAGACAAGCCGACATCCAAGTAGTTTTGAGCGGTATTCATGATTGGTTCATTCATCAGTTGCACAGGATTTCCTTTGTTTGATTCATGGCCGAGTTGGCTAAGGCCCAGTCTTTCCACGCGGCAATCTCCCGCCGCAACACATTGATATCTGCCAGCTCGGGCGGCGATATCTTTCCCTTCCATACAGTCCGGAAGCTGTCGACCGCCATCCGTTCCGCATCACCTTCAACGACAAACACGGTCGCCGGGCAGAGTAAAGTCAGTCGTTCAAACAAAAGTTCCTGACCTTTGCAGATGCGTTGATGCTCTTTCCATTCGAGGAACAGGAGATTGCCACTGATTTCCGTCACGGCATCAATGTCGCTGAAGGCGATCCGACCGGGCAGACAATCGGCAAACATTTCGATCTTGGGACGTTTCTTGAGATTGAAGCAGCCCTGCCGATTACAGTTCCAGAGCATGGGGTTGTACCCGTTACTTGGCGGCATAGAACACATCCCCCAAGTCTTCGAACGCCT
>PAIY01000102.1 GCA_002704825.1 Phycisphaeraceae bacterium | reverse complement strand
TCTGTATCACTGGATTCGCAATGATGCCACCATCGAACAAGCCTACGAAGACACCTTCGTGAAACATCCGTCTGAAGTTGGTGTGATCATGTTCCGCGAACGCTTTGGCGAAGAAGCCTTGCCGTTGATGCAAAAAGCACAGGAAGAATCAGCCAAGAAACTCCAGCCGGTGATCTCGCGTGAATTGGCCAAGCTCACTGACGGTGCTGCACCGACGTTGATGTTCGGTTATCACAAGCTTTTCGTGATCGACTTTGCGACGCCTGAAGGTACCTTCAGCATGCTCACCGACACCACCATCTGGCCGGACCAATCAAAGGATGAAGTGTATCAGCAGGCTGATGCCACCAGCAGCTTCAAACAGAAGGTCATCAACGTCAAGACCGATGAGCTATCCAACATCAAGAAACTGCCTTCGTCCTGGCAGTCGGGTGTCAAGGTCCATGGCACGGCTTTGGATAAGATCGATTTACAGTAAAATAGACTTCGTCGAAGATTAGACATTTACCACAGAGGCACAGAGACACAGACGAAAACCAGAGTTCATCGCCTCATTTGAAACTCTGTTTTTCTGTGTCTCTGTGGTTCATTTGTTTTGCAGGATGTTCCCGCCATGACCACTGTCCCCAACACACAAACGCCCAGAATTGACACGGTCGCCTTTGTCAGCCTGGGTTGCCCCAAAAACCTTGTCGACAGTGAGAAGATGCTCGGTCTGCTCGCTGAAGACGGCTTGATGCCCATTGGTGATGAAACCCAGGCCGATGCCATTGTCATCAACACCTGTGGTTTTCTCGAAGCCTCCAAGGACGAGTCGGTCGAAGAAATCAACCGTGCTGCCGAACTCAAGAAGGCCGGCCAGATCAAACGGATCATCGTAGCAGGCTGCCTTGTCCAGAGACACCGCGCCAAGATGCTGCAATGGTGTCCTGACATTGATGCGATGATCGGCGTGTTTGATCGGGATCGTATCGTCGAAGCGGTGCGTGGCACGCGTCCGACGCAGAAGGATATCGCCGTGGAGTTGCCGGTGTATTCGAGCATTGCCGCCAATGCCACCGTCGCCAAGGAACATCGCGGGATTGAAGAACGCGGTTATTTTGAGTCCGATGCAACACGTCTTCGTCTCACACCGCGACACTATGCCTACCTGCGTATCTCCGAAGGGTGTAATCAGAATTGCGCGTTCTGCACCATCCCATCGATCCGCGGGAAGATGCGTTCAAAGCCGATCAATGCCATCCTCACCGAAGCCCGTGAACTGATGGCAGATGGCGCTTTTGAACTCAACCTCATCGGGCAGGACACCACCAGCTATGGCAATGACATCGGGTACGGTCCAGGCCTCAGTGGCATGCTCCGTGAGTTGGATCAGGTTGCAGGCGAACAAGGCGGAGCCTGGCTGCGACTGATGTACGCCTACCCCTCCTGCTTCACCGATGAGATGATTGACACCATGGCGGGGCTGCAGAATATCCTGCCTTACATCGATATTCCGTTACAGCATATCAACGACACCGTTCTGGATAACATGCGGCGCAAGACTTCGCGTAAGCTCATTGAAACACTGCTGAATAAACTCCGCGACCGTATCCCCGGCATGACCATTCGCACCACGTTCATCTCCGGCTATCCCGGTGAGACCGATGAACAACATGCCGAGTTGGTTGAGTTCGTCCGCGATTTTGGTTTTGAAAACATGGGAGTCTTTGGCTACTCCCCTGAACCGGGAACCCCAGCAGGTACGCAGCATCAGGATCATGCCATCGATCAGGAAGTGATCGACCAACGCATTGAAGAACTGATGCTCGCACAGCAGGAAGTTGTCTTTGACCGCAATGAAGCATTAGCTGAACAAGCCATTGAATTTGATGTGCTCATCGAAGATGAAACCCAGATCGAAGGCACACAAACGTCTGGCGTCTCCGACGAACCCACGCGATTGTTCTCCGGCCGAACCTATCAGCAGGCTCCCTCAATTGATGCGGTCACCTACGTGCAGACCCATCGCGAGATGGTCCCCGGCGAATTGGTTCACTGTCGCATCGTGGGTTACTCCGACTATGACCTGGTCGCCCGCCCGGTGGAAGAGTTGGATAAGAAATTCTCCCTGCCGTTGGCGTGATGCGATAAATTCCAACAATGCAATTCAGGCGAGCTGCGTTGTGTCACCGCGGGAATCGATGCAGTTGATCATCAGTTCAAAAGACAGCAATACAATGGCAACTTAAGCTTCGCTCAATCCCGCGTCGATAAGTCGCGGCCATGCGTTAAACAACTAACTGCACTTTACAAAAAAACGCATCACAAGTGATGCGGCTAAATGTTCTTTTGTCATGATCTGATTGATGACCAGGAGTATCAGTCTTCTGGCACGTGTGGCAGTTGGCAGTCCCGGCGTTTGACCATGGTGACACAGTTTCCGGACTCGTTGAAGAAGACTTCGGTCATGTAGGCTCGCATGAGCATGACACCACGACCGCAGGGGCGTTCGAGGTTTTCATCGAGCGTGGGGTCGGGGATTTCGTCGGGATGGAATCCAGGGCCTTCATCACAGATGCTGATACGGATTTCTTCATCGTCGACAGAGAAGTCGATGGTGACGTTCTTGGATTCGTCGGACTTGTTGCCATGTCGAATGGCATTGGCAAGGGCTTCATCGAGAGCAAGGCGGATGGCAAACTGCGCGGTATCAGAGTAGCCGTAAGGTTGGATCGCCTCAATAACGGTTTCCACAACCTTAACACCTTCCGAGAGCGAGCTCGGGATCACCAAAGGCTTACTGGTTCGAGACTGTCCCATAGGCAATACTGGCCTGTCTCCACCACCCCGGGTCTGCAACAAATGCACATCACTGGCGGTGCGTTCACATGCATCCCGTAACATCGCAGGATGCCCCACTCGACGAACCGACGTCATTGTCGGTTACTTAAAACTGCTCATGGCCTGGCTGGCCGAATCACAGATATTAAAAAGCTTGTTGAGCTTGGTAATAACAAACACTTCGTAAATCTGTGGGTCAATGGATGCCAACCGAAGTTGACCGCCTTTGGCCCGGACCCGATTGTTAATGGTGATGAGCATACCCAACGCCGCTGACGAGAGATGATCCACGTCAGAGAAGTCGATGAGTATCCTGGGATTCGGGGTCGAATCAATCAAGTCAGAAACCTGGTCGCCGATTTTTTGAATCGCAGCTTCCTCAAGAATGTTGCGATCCAAAAACCCGATCCGGATGATTTGCTCACTGTTTTCAATTGTGAGGCGCGATTCGCCTTCGGCCATCACTGTGTCTCCTGAAACGTTTACTGGTCTGTAAAGTAGACTTACCAAGGCTAAGTGTCAAGCCAAATTGGGGATAGACAAGGCGATGCAAGTCAGTTTCAATCCAGATAAAACGAATTGAACAATTGTAGTTGCATCAGGCGACTGTGATGGGTACGCTTGTTTGTTATTCAATTTCTCTATTCATTTCTGAATCGGAGTATCGAAAATGAAAGCCATCATGGTGATGTTCGACACTTTAAACCGTCATTTCCTGCCCAATTATGGCTGTGAATGGACGCATGCGCCCAATTTTGCTCGACTCAGCGAGAAAACGGTGACATTTGATAACAGCTATGTGTGTTCAATGCCGTGTATGCCTGCGCGTCGTGATCTGCATACCGGGCGACCAAATTTTTTACATCGTTCATGGGGACCGTTGGAGCCGTTTGATGACTCGGTGCCGCAGATGCTCAAGGATGCCGGGGTTCACACGCACCTGAGTACGGATCATCAACACTACTTTGAAGACGGTGGCGGGACGTATCACACGCGCTTTTCGTCATGGGATTATCATCGTGGCCAGGAAGGCGACCCATGGATCGGCCAGGTTGATCTTCCCGAGACTTCGACATCAGTGAATGATCCGGACCCCAACAAGCCCAAGGGGACACGCGGGCAGGATCTGATCAATCGTCAATACATCAACGGCAAACAGGAACGCATGCCACAGCATGGCACGTTCACTGCCGGCTTGGATTTCATTGATCGCAATCACCAATCGGACAACTGGTTTTTACAGATCGAAACCTTCGACCCGCATGAGCCGTTTTTCACGTTGCCCGAGTTCAAACAATTTTTCGAGAAGCACTACGCTGAGTATGTCGGCCCGGACTTTGATTGGCCCGGTTATGGTAAAGTGACCGAAGCGCGTGAAGTCGTGGAGCATTGCCGGTATGAGTATGCAGCGCTGCTTGCCATGTGCGACCTGTATCTGGGCAAGGTGCTTGATGCGATGGACAAGCATGACATGTGGGATGACACCATGCTCATCGTCTGCACGGATCATGGCTTTATGCTCGGTGAACATGACAGCTGGGCCAAGTGCTGGTTGCCGTTCTATCAGGAAATCGCACACACGCCCTTCTTCGTCTGGGACCCACGCCCCCGGAAATCTGGTCCAAGTGTTGCCATTGAAGGTCAGCGCAGACAGTCTCTGGTTCAACCATCAATCGACATCCCATTGACGTTGCTGGATTTCTTTGGTGTCCAGGCAACCAAGGACATGCGTGGTAAATCACTGACCCAGACCATTGCGGATGACACCCCCGTACGTGGTGCTGCAATCTTCGGTATCCACGGTGGGCAGGTGAATGTCACGGACGGCAAACATGTCTACATGCGTGGTTATGCAACCGATGACAATCAGCCACTCTTTGACTACACCCTGATGCCCACGCGTATGCGAAGCCGCTTCCATCCTGATGAACTCAAGGGCATGACACTCAATGAGCCACTGAGTTTTACCAAGGATGTATCCGTCCTGAAAATCCCTTGTAACACGGCAAAAAACGGTCGCAACGAAACGTTCAGCCAAACCATGCTTTTTGATTTGAACTCAGATTACGCTCAACAAAAACCACTGGATGACCCGGAACTTGAAAAGCATATGACCGACCATCTGGTCACCCTGCTTAAGGAAAACGACGCACCTGGCGAACAATTTGAACGCCTTGGCCTTTGCTGAAATATACGACACGAATCACACCAATACCTGTAAGTACTCACGGAGACTCAACGATGAAATGCATCATGGTTATGTTCGACTCACTGAATCGTCACATGATCTCGCCATATGGCTGTGACTGGACACACACGCCCAATTTCGCACGCCTTGCCAGCAAGACGGTGACATTTGATAAATCCTACGTGTGTTCCATGCCCTGCATGCCTGCACGCCGTGATCTGCATACCGGGCGTCCGTCGTTTATTCATCGTGGCTGGTCTCCGTTGGAACCGTTTGACGAGTCCGTGCCACGGATGCTTAAAAATGCGGGGATTCACACGCATTTGGTGACGGATCATTATCACTACTTCGAAGACGGTGGCGTGCACTATCACACCAAGTACAACACGTGGGAGTTTTTCCGTGGCCAGGAAGGTGATCCATGGATTGGACAAATTGCCCAGCCGGAAGTTCCCGAGAACATCAATCGCAAGGGACGCCCGCAGGATTGGATCAACCGCAAGGAAATGGACAGCGAAGACAAGATGCCGATTACGCAGTCATTCAATGCTGCCATGGACTTCATCAAGCGGAACAAGGACGAAGACAACTGGTTTATCCAGCTAGAAACGTTTGACCCGCATGAGCCGTTCTTCACGCAGCGTCAGCACAAGGATCGCTATGCCGATCACTTCAACAACTACACCGGCCCTGAGTTTGACTGGCCAGGCTACGAGAAGGTCTCCGAATCGCCTGAGCAAATCGAACATGCCAAGCACAACTATGCAGCCCTTTTGAGTCTCTGCGATCAGAAGCTCGGTGATGTGCTGGACCTGATGGACAAGCATGACATGTGGGACGACACCATGCTGGTGGTCTGCACGGATCACGGGTTTTTACTCGGCGAACATGACTGCTGGGCCAAGAACTGGATGCCGCTGTATGAGGAAGTCGCCCATACTCCGTTTTTTGTCTGGGACCCCAGATGCAGGAAGCAAGACGAACGTCGTCAGGCTTTGGTGCAGCCCTGCCTTGACCTTGCCCCGACGCTGCTGGGATTCTTCGGCCTCGACATCCCTTCCACGATGACCGGCAAAGACCTTGCTCCCGCCGTTGCCGATGACACGCCTGTACGTGATGCCTGTATTTTCGGTTATCACGGGACGCGTGTGAACATCACCGACGGACAGTATGTCTACATGCGGGGCAATCACAAGGCAGGTGTCCCCGTCTACCAATATGGTTGGACGGCACCGGGCATGAAAGACTCCAAGATCCCTGAAAAAATCCGCTTACTCAACGATGACGAACAATGGGACTTTACCGGCAATGCTCCGGTCTTGAAGATGCCCAACGGCGCTTCATACATTGAAGGTGATCCTGCGTTCAATGCCACCGTTGGCGATCTGCTCTTTGATGTGACCGCAGACCCCACGCAGCAAAACCCGCTTGACGATGCTGCGGTGATTGAAAAATTGTCAACACGCATGACCGAACTGTTGGCAGAATGCGACGCCCCATCGGAGACCTACGAACGATTGGATCTTAAACAAACCTGCTGCTAGAGCATTGCCATGAATACATGCTCACCTTCCGTCACTCCCGCGCAGGCGGGAGTCCAGTGGAATCTGCAAGTGCGCATAGAATGCCACTGGATTCCCGCCTGCGCGGGAATGACAAAAAACAAAGATAACACGAGGATAAGCGGTTGGAACGGCTGCTAAATCATCGTATTTGACCGTTGAAGGTACACAAAATTTGACGAACCAATTCTCAAGGCACCGGCAACACGTCGGTGCCTTTTTCATGTCGATGAACATCGGAACCAAAAATCTCGAACTTGTTAATGGAACGTTTGGTGACAAGTGGTTAGAATCTAATTGCCGGGATGCAGGTGCTGGAGGATCCAGTACCTTGGAATGATTCGAACGTAACCATGGAGATGGTCGATGAAGGTTCACTACAAGATCGCACTATTTGCGGCGGTCGTGTTTTTTGTCGTGGTTGGAGGTTATTTTCTGACCCGCGGCGGTGATGTTGATCAGACTGACCTGGTCGATAACAACATCCCAAGCCCCACTTCCACAGGCAACGATACCACTGATCCACCTGTGTCAAATGCTGGCCCTTCAGGCAACGCACCGGCTACGGATTTAAACAGCCTGGTCCGTCAACAGTTGGCTCAAATCAACCAATCCAACAAGACAACGTCACCCCCGCCGTCGTCGACATCCAATCCCATCAACCCAACGCCCATCTCCACCAAGCCGCTGAGTGATACCACCGCACCATCAACGATGGTCACCAAACCCATCACAACTCCCACGCGTCCGACCAGCCCTGCCACGCTGACATTCGATGGCACGCCGGTTGACGATGACAATGTCCTGGCCACCACGCCTGTCACCGACCCCGTGGCCGCACCAGTGGTCAACAATGATCCGCCCAAGCCTGTCCTGGTTCCCGCACCACCCAAGCCGATCAATCCGCCGACCCCGGCTGTGCGTGCAACCAGTTATCCCAATACCTACACCATCCAGTCCGGTGACACGCTCAGCAGTATTGCTCTGACTTTGTATGGTTCGGATCGTCACTGGGTCGAAATCGCCCAGGCCAATCCCACCATTGACCCGCTCAAACTCAAGCCCGGTCAGACCATCAAGCTGCCCCAACCTGCGGACCTGCGTAAAAGCGGTTCTCAGCGTGCCCGTGTTTCTGCTGATGGTCGTATCCGCCAGTACACGGTCCGAGCCGGTGACAACCTGAGCACCATCGCCCAGGAGTTCTACAATAATGCCAGTCTCTGGCGCCGGATTTACAACGCCAACAAGGCGGCCATCGGTGCCAATCCTGACACCCTGCAGGCCGGTGTGACTCTGGAAATTCCTCCCGCAGATTCAGGCTCAAATAACTGATGTCCGTTGATCAAAATCCCATTGCGTTAGACGTCGTCGTCATCGGCGGTGGCGTGGCCGGTTTGTGGTTACTCGATGCCCTTCACCGTCAGGGATACCGTTGTGTGCTGCTGGAAGCCCACCAACTGGGCTCAGGCCAAACCGTTGCATCCCAAGGCATTCTCCATGGCGGGATGAAATACACACTGAGCAATCTCATCGACCCCGGCGCCAAAGCCGTTGCACAAATGCCTCTGATCTGGCGCGATTGTCTGGCTGGTGAGGCAGAACCCAATCTCAGCCAAACCCGCCTGCGTACCGACTTCTGTCACCTTTGGCGAACCGGTTCAGCACGTTCACGATTCGGCATGACCGGCGCCCGCATGGTGCTGCGTGTCAAGCCCACTGAGATCCCCAAAAGCGATTGGCCCGAGGCGTTGCGCGACCTCAAGGGACAGGTGTATAACCTTCCCGAACAGGTCCTGGACACCGCCAGCTTCGTTGCAGACCTGGCATCGAAGCATCAGAAGCGACTACTCAAAATTGATCCTGAAAACGGGCTCGACTTTGAGCGTGATCAGACAGGCAACGTCTCTGCCATCAAACTCACCGACGGTGATCACTCGCTGACATTGGCCCCCAAACATGTGGTCCTCACCGCTGGCAAAGGCAACGCGGACCTGCGTGCCAAGCTGGAACTTGATGATCAGGCAATGCAGATCAGGCCCTTGCATATGGTCATGGTCAAAGGCAATCTGCCCAAACTCAACGGACACTGCACCGACTTTTCGCAGACGCGCGTGACCATCACCACGGCCATGGCAAGTGATGGGCAAACCGTCTGGACCGTCGGCGGGCAGGTCTCCGAAGATGGCGTGAAAATGTCCCCCGAAGATTTGGTTCGTCATGCCAAGAACGAAATCATGGCGGTGGTCCCCAATGTCGATTTTTCTGATGCAACATGGTCGACCTATCGCGTGGATCGTGCCGAACGCAAGACCGCGTCAGGCCGCCGACCCGAAGGTGTTACATTGATGACCGAAGGCAATGTGATCACAGCCTGGCCGACGAAACTGGTGTTGGCACCGCAGTTGGCGATGGATGTGATTTCGAAGCTGGACATGCAGCCTGCGGGTGAATCGGTTTGCATTGAAGATTGGCCACGCCCCGAGGTTGCACCACCGCCATGGGAGTTGGCCCAGAACTGGATGACGTTGGATTAACCCATCAGTCATGCTTAAGACGACATAGCAAGTGAGTCTAACACCGTGAATCTCCGACGACTTGGCAATACGGACATCAAGCTTTCTCCCATTGGTTTTGGTGCGTTTAAGATTGGACGCAATCAGGGGATCAAGTATCCGACGGCGTATGATTTGCCTGACATGGATGCGGTGGATCGTCTGCTCAATGGCGTGTTGGATATGGGGATTAATCACATCGACACGGCACCGGCATACGGCTTAAGCGAAGAACGCATTGGTGCCACGATTGCTCATCGACGCGATGAATACATTCTGAGTTCCAAAGTCGGTGAGACATTTATCGATGGCAAATCCGAGTATCGCTTTGATGCGCAACATGTTCGGCAGTCCGTTGAGTCATCCCTGAAAAAACTCAAGACCGACCGACTGGATATGCTGCTGATCCATTCGCCTGCCGATGACGTTTCATTGCAGCAACTCACCGATTGTGTCCCCACGATGCAGGCTCTCAAAGCTCGGGGGGATGTCCAGCTCATCGGTCTGTCGGGTAAGACGCATGACGGTTTTGAACTGGCGATGGATTGGTCGGATGTCTTGATGATCGAATACAACCTGGCTGATACACAGCATGCCCAACTCATCAACAAAGCCCACGACCGCGGCCTGGGGGTACTCTGCAAGAAGGGGCTGGGGTCAGGCCATCTCACCCCGCAGGATGCCATCCCGTTTGTCCTGGGCAATCCAGCAATCACAAACCTGGTGGTCGGCGGGTTGAATCTTGAGCATCTCAAGGACAATCTGGGATATGCCAACATCGCGTTTTAGATCGTTTCAAATCATTAATCTCCACCTTCCGTCACTCCCGCGCAGGCGGGAGTCCAGTGAGAACTGCAAGCGTCATCAGAATGCCACTGGATTCCCGCCTGCGCGGGAATGCCCCAAAGAGAGAGGGCGAAGTGTTTAATTATTTGTCTGCTCAATCTTGTTGGCGTTGGGCTTTGCATTTCATGCCGCCTGTTGCGTAAGCAATTGTCATTAAATGCGACCCGAAGTTTCCATTTTTCAAACTTTCCTCAAGAGGCGCTTCATTTGCGTCGATAAGCAGTCGAGATAGGCATTGGGGCTGTTGTACATGCCTGATTTCATGCGATTGGAATCAGGATGCCTGAGGGGAAATCAGACCAACCTGAATTGGAGAGACGATCATGACCGATCATCATCAAACATCGGATGAAGTGGCTGCCAATCTGCTGGATCAGGTCCAGTTGGATGACGCGTTGTTTATCAAAGACGAACCAGTTGAAAATGTCGAAGTCGCCATTGCGTCTGAAACGAAGACTCAGACTGTGGACAACGAGCAAGTCGCACCTGCTCCCTTGCCGATGCCAAAGCGTTTAAGTGTACCCCAGTCACCTGCTGCTGAGAAGACAACACCGTCAATTCGTGTGGGTGGTTTCAGTGCATTACTGGATCATCTCAAAGCAGAAGCATTACGACACGACCAGCGTAGCAAGATCCGTCAAGAGGCATTGCGCTCTGCTGCCTGATACGCAAGTTCAAATTCAATCGACCAAACCGGCGTCATGGTGCAGTGTTTGCATGGTGACGCTTTTTTTCTGTCTTCAGATCATCCGGTAACGGCAATAAAAACGGCTCAATGCGTGCGATGGTGCGGTGACTGATGCCGGAGATGTCATCGAGTTGCTGAATGCTGGTGAACAGGCCGTGTTGTTGACGGTGTTCGATGATGCGGTTGGCAATGACCTTGCCAACCCCGGGCAGGAGCATGAGATTGCCTGCGTTATCCGTATTGATGTTGATTAAAAAGTCTGTGGTGGTGGGTTTGATGTGGCGTTGGTCAAGCGTGTTGCCTGTCGCGGTGACGATGCCGATACCGAGTAACAACGTGACCATGAACATGGCCATGCCAATGGGGAGCTTACGCAGGATGACGCGTTCAGCTTGCCGATCCAGTGGTGGCATTTTCGGTTCGGACATTGGCCAGATTCCGTCTGAACATGGTCAGTCGTTTGAGGGCCGGCTTGGGTTGCATGGATTCCTGAACCAGTCCCGAGAGCGGCAGGTCCATATCCATGTGATCAATGACGGTGGTCCATGTGATCGTTTCGACAAACGGTTTGGAGAGCGCGATGTGCATCATGGCATCAAGCCAGGTACTCTGCACGCCCGGTGTCCATGGCTTACGCCAGTAACCGCAATCATCGTCGATCTGCTGAGCCGTGTCGGTGATGGCAATCATTTCTTCAGAAACCATCGCACTGGGTACACCGATGACCAGGTTGATCGGTCGTCCCATGGGTGCAAAGTGATCCAATAGGTTACTGATCTGCATCAGGTCGCGAATGTGCTGCCCATTGACGGATTGGCCCATGAGCATCTTGAGTGTAAAGGCATCGAAATTGATGCCACCCTGAATCAGCAGGTCCGCGTACATCATCGGCGGGATGGATCGCTGGTTGTTGGCATAGTATTCGCCAAACGGTTCGCGAATCTCAATGAGTACGCGCGCGTTGGGCTGAATTTTTTTGACAGCCATGGCTGACAAACGCGTCAGATCCATCAATTGGTCAAAAGCCACCGTGAAGTGATTATTGACATGCAGCCCCGAGACCACGTTCCACGAACTGATGCGGTCTTTGAAGTGATCGACGACCTTTTCAATGTGTTCATAAACCAGGTCACGCACGGTTTCGTAATCGTGTTCCCAGATGAATAACCAATCAGGCAGGTTGGCAGGTTCAAAACTCACCAAGGGCCCTGCAATGACGGGCAATTCACGTGAGCGCGCCCAGTTGACCCACTCATCGAGCACGTCCCATTGGTAATCACCTTCCTCCGGTGCCAGGACTTTCCAGGGCATGGGGACGGTGACGTAATCAAAGTGTGTGTAAATCGCATCACGCAGGTGTTGATGGGTGTTATCCAGTGCAACACCGGTGCCGACCACGTGACGTGGAACCGAGCCGGTGGTGCGACGACGTGTGAGCAGCAAATCGGCATGAGCGATGGCTAACTCTTCACTGCCGTCGATGGATGATGCCAGCGATTGCATGGCCAGGTCGTAGGCTTTACCCGGGTGATCCTTACGCAGACACAGCGCTTCGATGAAACACGAACGCGCCTTATCCATGCGCTTGGCAACAGGATGCTCAGCTTTGATATCCAGCATGCCCCAGTCTTCAGACTTGTTGTAAAGGGTCATCAGACGATGGCGTGCCAGTTCAAGGCTCAAGAGATAGGGTTCTTCGCGTTCGGGTAAGAGACAGGTCTGAAGGGTCAACGTGCCACACTCGCCTGTGGGGATCTGTAATGCCAAAGCGCAAACACCCGACTCACGTTTCTGACAGAAGATGACACCTTTGTCAAAGACGATTTCACCGCGCATGGCATTGCCATCTGCACCCAGCAGATAAGCATTGCGCAACGGGAACTCCGCTGCAGGTTGTTCGTCCTTGAAGACCTGAAATTTGAGCATGCTAAACCTATCGTACTTCAGTGGGCAAGTTCTCCCCCGTAACGGTACAGATTATCGTGTAAGAAGTTAAAGAATGCAAAGCCAATTCCACATTTGACCCGCCACATACCCGGGTTTGTGGTAAAGCCTGTATCTCCAATGTCATCAACGGGACATTTTCCCTTGCTTCAAACTTGGGTTCATGTTGCGATTTTTCCAAACCTTTGGGATGCCAATTCGAAATTCACGGGCAAGCTTACTATCCTGTTAATGCTTGAAAATCCCGCTCAAACAGGACTTTTTGATATGACACTTGATCCGCATTCCCTGACGCACGAACACCCATTCGACCCGACATATGGCTATGACCTTGACGATTTACTGGCTGTGCAATCGCCTGAACAACCACACGGTTTTGAGGGATTCTGGACTGACAGCTATCAAAAGGCGATGGATCACAAGCTTGAATACGAAAAAATCGAGACACAGCAGGACGATGACCGCTTCACGCTGTACAAGGTCATGTATGCAGGAATCGATGGCATGACCGTCGGAGCCTGGCTTGCTGTCCCCAAGGGTGAAATCAAACGCGGGCGTGTACAGGGACATGGTTATGGCGGGCGTGAGTCGCTGGAATGCAAAGACATTGCAGACGGTGTTGCAACGATAGCGCCGGTCGCTCGCGGGTTTCATATCTCAGCCAACGAATCGCTGCCAATCGAAAACCAGGGACACAAGCACGTAATCATCGGCATTGATCATGTCGAAACCTACATCCACCGCAAGGTCGTCCAGGACATGTGGATTGCTCAGAGCATCCTGCTTGCAGAATTACCCGAACTTCAAAACCAAGTGGACTACGAAGGCGGCAGCTTCGGCGGAGGCATGGGCGCGATGTGTGTCGCATGGGATAAACGCATCCAATCTGCTCATCTGCATGTCCCAAGCCACGGTAATTACCCGCTGCGTCTGACCATCCCCTGCGTGGGATCGCAAAACGCTGTTACGTCGTATTACCATTCACATCCCGGCGTGCTCAAGACGTTGGCATTTCATGATGCTGCGATTCACGCGCGGTACATCACCGTGCCCACGAGTTTCACCTGTGCGCTGTTTGATCCTGCAGTCCCCCCGCCCGGCCAGTTCTCTGTGCATAACGAAGTCAAGCCGCAGTTGCGCAAGCTCTTTGTGATCACCGCGGGTCATCATGCGTATCCCGAGGAAGTTGCTGAGACTCAGGCTGGCCACGACAAAGGTCGGCAGTGGCGTATGGAACAGTTGGGTGCGACAGTTTGAATGTTACCCGCGAATCTGCTGCTTCATTTTAATGGAGAGGTCGGACAATGATCTTCTGGCCAGGGAGCTTCGCCCCCCGGCCCCCCTGTCGAGTTTGATGTGTTATGGCAAGTCGATTGCCTGTTTGCATTCAAATGATTGAAGACCCATTTGCGATGGGGCTTTGCCCCAAACCCCACCAACGGGCAGCCGTTGGATCGCTGCCCCCGGAAGTGGGGTTATTCGATTGATTCAGAAGGTGCGTTTACAACTTGTAAAACGGACGATTAACATACCAAGTGTGCAGGCGTTCAAAGAGATGTCTGATTAACCATTTCAATTCACGGACACCAGACAGCAAAGGCCAAAGCCCTTCCTGGGGGACGTGATCCAGCGGCGGAACGCTGGCGGGGTTTGGGGCAGCGCCCCATTACATGTATGTCTTCAAATCCTTTGAATGCAATGCAGCTACATCACTTGCTCTAACACCTCGATCTGGCAAGGGGGTCCGGGGGGCGAAGCTCCCTGGCATGAAATTCCCCTCCCCGCCTTTTCGTTCTCAAAATATTTCGATCAGGCATATACAAAACCCAATCCACAAATATGCCAGACATAACCACCCCCATCTCGTTTTTCGCCATCATCTGATAAAATTTTTCTCACACCTCTCAACGCCCCAATTCTCCATTTTTCAACCACTTGCAATCGCCTGAATCTGGATCACGGGTTCGTAGGATTCCCAATCTTGCAAAAAACTCGCATTTGCCTCTGGCTTTTTTCTCATAACAGGTTACATTTATTCATGCATCGAATTAATTAAAAGGTCGCTACCATGATCACACTCAATGACATCCCCGCAGACATCGACCCGACCACCCAGGCGGAACTGGTTCGGACAGCAGTTTTCCCCAGTTCCGTCGAGGTGAATCTGGCGGTCGCTCAAGAGATCGCTCAACTCATCAAGGATCGCAACGAAGCAGGCAAAACCTGTGTGCTTGGTCTTGCAACCGGTTCAACGCCTGTTGGTGTGTATGACGAACTGGTTCGCATGCACAAGGAAGACGGTCTGAGCTTTGCTAACGTTGTGACGTTCAACCTTGATGAATACTTCCCCATGCAACCCGGTGAACTGCAAAGTTACAACAGGTTCATGGCTGAGCATCTTTTTGATCACGTGGACATCCCCAAGGAAAATGTCAACATTCCAGATGGCACGGTTCCCCCCGAAAAAGTCCATGCCTACTGTCGCGCATACGAAAAGAAAATCGACGAGATGGGTGGCATTGATATCCAACTGCTGGGCATCGGCCGCACCGGTCACATCGGCTTTAACGAACCGGGCTCAGGTGTGAAGTCCGTAACGCGTTTGATCACGCTGGACAAGATAACCCGTCTGGATGCTGCAAGCGATTTCTTTGCAGAAGAAAATGTCCCTCGTCGTGCCATCACCATGGGTGTCGGCAGTATCTTCAAAGCCCGTCGTGTGATCCTCATTGCCTTCGGTGAACACAAAGCCCCCATCGTCAAACGCTCGGTCGAAGGTGAAGTGACCCCTGCCATCCCCGCGACGTTCCTGCAGCAGCATCCCAATGCGCAGTTCATGCTCGATAAAGCTGCTGCCTGCGAACTCACACGCTTTAAAGCACCGTGGTTGGTCGGCCCGATGCAATGGAATGAAAAAGCCATCCGCAGTGCGGTCATCTGGCTTTCCCAACACCTGGAAAAACCCATCCTCAAACTCACCGAGGAAGACTACAACGAAGCGGGACTCCAGGACCTGCTTGCAGACCACGGACCGGCATATGACATCAACATCAATGTCTTCCGAACCATGCAACGTACCATCACTGGTTGGCCCGGTGGCAAGCCCGAGTCTGCCCGCAAGGAAGGTGATCCGGTGCTTTCACGCGATCGCATCTTCCCCAAGAAGGTGATCATTTTCTCCCCGCATCCCGATGACGATGTCATCTCCATGGGCGGCACGCTGATCCGTCTTGCAGATCACGGCCATGACGTCCACGTTGCCTATCAAACCTCCGGTAGCATTGCGGTGTTTGATGATGACGTGTTACGTTTTGCTGACTTTGCCCGTGAATGTAACGCTGTGTTCAACATTGAAACCAAGGCAACGGAATCACTTGAAGAACACATCGAGCAATACATCAGTAACAAGCAGCCCGGCCAGGTGGACTCGCCGCAGATTCAGCAACTCAAAGGTCTGATCCGTCGCGGTGAAGCGCGCGCCGGTGTGCGTGCCTGTGGAGTGCCTGCAGCGGAGAATTGTCACTTTTTGGACATGCCGTTTTATGAAACCGGTCGCGTCCGCAAGAAACCGTTAAGCCAGGAAGACATCGACATCATCGTGAATTTGTTGCGTGAGATTAAACCCCAACAGGTTTACGCAGCAGGCGATCTGTCGGACCCGCATGGCACACACCGCGTGTGTCTGTCAGCCATCACGCAGGCATTGACCGTGGTGAAACATGATGACTGGTATAGCGATTGTGATGTCTGGCTTTATCGCGGTGCCTGGCAGGAATGGGAGCCGGAAAATATTGAGATGGCTGTCCCCTTGAGCCCGCAGGAAATTCTGCGTAAGCGTAACGCCATTT
>PAIY01000101.1 GCA_002704825.1 Phycisphaeraceae bacterium | reverse complement strand
TTGATCTTCGTCCCCGGCGTGGCGGTGTTGGCAACGGAGCAGGAACGGTTGGGCTTTTTCTTCCGGAGTTTACCGCTGAGTTTTTATGCGATGTTTGCGATTCTCAGTACGTTTTTACTCTGCATCGACAAGCCGATTTTCATTGGCAAGCAGATGCGACAAGCGATCAAACGTTCGCGTGAAACCGGCATGCTCGATCGTGAAGATGCACAACCGCTTGCTTCGCCGGAGTTGCGTGAAAGTCACGTGCCCGAGGGATACACAGCTTCGTTGATGGAGTTTGTGATCCCGTTGGTGGTGATGATTGCCACGGCGATTGGCACGTTTGTCACCACGGGTTCGCCACAGGTTCGCTGGGCGTTTGCGTTCGCGCTACTTGCTGCGTGCGTGATGGCATTGGTGCGCGGGATGGCGCTGGACGACTTGATGGACGGCATTGCGACCGGGCTCAAGGGCGTGGTGATGGCGTCGGTGATTCTACTCCTGGCGGTGGCGCTGGGCAGCGTGACCAAGCAGATGGGCGGCGGTGCGTTTTTGGTCAGTCAATTGGGGAGCACGCTGCCTTACTGGATTTTGCCTGTCGCGTTGATGTTGCTGACGATGTGCATCGCCTTTGCCACCGGCACAAGTTGGGGCACGTTCGCAGTGACCTTCCCGTTAGCCATGCCGCTCGCCTGGGCGTTAGCCAATGAGCATGACCTGAGTCACCCGGTGTTGTATCTGATGGTCTGTTTTGCCAGTGTGCTCAACGGCAGCGTCTACGGCGACCAATGCTCGCCGATCTCCGACACGACAATCTTGAGCAGCATGACCTGTGGTGCCGACCTGATGGACCACGTCAAAACGCAGTTGATCCCCGCAAGCATTGCCGCCGTCGCCGCGATGATCTGCTGGGAGATCGTGGTGATTGGGTTTTGTTGAGAGATGCTGGGTAGAGAAGCGAATTTGAATTTGATTTTGAGTTGAAAGATGAATGTGATGCGAAAACGACGAGATGCTTGGACGGTGTTGATTACGATGTTGCTGGTTTGTGTGACGGCACTCATGCCGACACCCAAAGCGATGGCTGCAGACCTTGGCTTACGATCCACCGTGCAGGTTGCGACCTCCGCCGGCGGGATGGTGGTCAGTGAGACGCGCGATGCGAGTCAGATCGGTGCAGCGATTCTGGAGCAGGGCGGTAACGCCGTGGATGCGACCGTTGCCGTTGCTTTTGCGTTGGCGGTCACCTGGCCTGAAGCGGGTAACATCGCTGGCGGCGGCTTCATGATGATCGCTCAACCCAACCAAGACCAAGTGCAATTCATTGACTACCGTGAAAAAGCACCGGCCGCAGCAACCGCGGACATGTTCATCAACAACACATCACGTTTCACCTGGCAACAGATCGGCGTCCCCGGTACGGTTGCAGGCTTGGCTTTAGCGCATCAGAAGTTCGGAAAGCTCACGTGGGAGCAATGCCTCATGCCCTCTGCGAAACTCGCGGCAAAGGGATTTGTCGTCGATGCCTATCTCGCACGATCATTGAACTTTGTCCTTACCCGCAAGATCGTTCGCACGCAGGAGAAGTTTGCGGAGTTGCGAAAAGTCTACGGTAAACCCGATGGCAGTCAATGGCAGATGGGGGACACCATCATGCTCCCCGACATCGCCAGGACCATCACCACCCTTGCCAAACATGGACCCGATGCGTTTTACAAGGGCAGTGTCGGCAAGGCGCTTGCGGATGCGATGAAAGTCGGCGGTGGCATCATGACGATGCAGGACTTGGCGGACTATCAAGCCAAGTGGCGATCGAGTGTGCATGCGACGTTTCATGGTTACGATGTCTACGGTCCCGCGTTACCCAGTGCCGGTGGCGTGACATTGGCGATGATGCTTAACCAATTGGAAGTGTTGCCACTCAAACAATACAGTCGCTATGATGCGCCGGTCGTGCATCTGATCGCTGAAGCGCAGCGTCGGGCGTACCATCAACGGGCGATGTATCTTGGCGATTCGGACTTCGTGAAAATCCCCGAGCATCTCACTTCCAAAGCCTTCGGCAAGCAAATGGCGCACAGCATTGACCCCATGAATGCAACGCCCAGTGACACGCTGACGCCTGCTCCCAAACTTGCTGATGAGAGTCCCGACACCACGCACTTTAGCATTGTCGATGCGCAGGGTATGGCGGTCTCCAACACCTATACGCTGGAGAAAAGCTGGGGGACGCGGCTGATCGTCCCCGGGACCGGCATGATTCTCAACAACGAAATGGGCGACTTTAATCCCATTCCCGGTCACACCGATCGCAAAGGCAAAGTCGGCACCAAGGCCAACCTCATCGAGCCGGGTAAACGCATGCTCAGTTCACAGACGCCGATCATCATCAAGCGCGATGGCAAGGTCACCCATGTCATCGGATCACCCGGCGGGCGCACCATCACCAACACCGTGCTCAACGTGCTGCTTCATCGCATCGTCTTTGGCATGTCCATGGCCCAAGCCGTGCAGCAACCGCGCCAGCATCACCAGTGGTTCCCGGATCGCATTGCATTTGAGAATGTCGATGACCCTGCTTACTTGTCGTTGGTCAATCAACTCAAACAAATGGGACACACGGTCACCGGTGCATCAATACATGGCCAGGGTTCAGCGCACAGCATTGAGATCGACACGACAACCGGTCAACGCATCGGCGTCGCAGATTGGCGACGCGGTGGCGCGGCTGTGAGTCAGAAAGCTGTCACACAACACTGAGATCGGATGAGGTATATGGCCATTTAGAGTTTTACAAACAACCGATCTTCACCTTCCGTCACTCCCGCGCAGGCGGGAGTCCAGTGGAACATGCAAGTGCGCATAGAATGCCACTGGATTCCAGACTTCCGGGGACGCGGGAATGACGAAAATAAAAGACCAAGTGCAAATTCATTTGTTTCAGAGATGAAACATGATTGTGATTTTGGTTAACAGCCTGCAAAGCCCTTGAGGAATGATGCTTCAGCTTCGAACATCTCATTGCCCATGCTGCGAATCTCACCCGGTGTCAGAACCGCAGCGGTCAATGGATCAAGCATCAGTGCGTGAATCGCAGCTTCGCGATCCATCTCCACACAGGCCTTGGCTGCAAGGTCGAACATGTTCATGTTCATGCGACAGATCGCTGCCATCTGTAGGGGTAAGGCGCCAAAACGTGTCGGGTGAATCCCATTACGATCCACCATGCAGGCGACTTCAACGCAGCCGTCATGTGGCAGGTTGCTGATCACCGGGCCTTGGCCATGGGCATCGAAGTTGGCAATATTGCCATGCATCCGGAAGGGCTGGTCTTTTTCACGTGCTTCGATGATCCATGAGGCATATTCCCAACTGCGCTCCCAGTCGATGGACTTTTCGCCTTGCGCCATGGCAATACGATCTTCATCATGATGCTTTCGCCATGTCGGCCAATTGCTGGCATAAAAGCGTGATCCACCGTCATAGGCAAGACGCAGCAGTTTTCGACCGGCTTCGGATTTGCGGTAATACGGCAGGTACTCTGAAAGATGGCCGGAGCTTTCGGTGATAAAACCGCCGAAGTGCACGCACATGTCCTTGCGGATCAGGTCGAGCATTTTGTATTGGACATCCACTTTGTCCTTCATGCGATGCGTGGTGTCGGTGTGATCGTTCTGAACCAGGCCGCGTTCGAACTCTGCGATGCCTTGGGCGATCTCGCGTTTGAATTTTTCGTTGAGGACCGATTCGTAGAGGTCCACACCTTTGTGCTTGAGTTTGGTAAACCATGCCAGGTGATTGATGCCCGCGCATTCCCATTCCATTTCGGCGTATGGGACACCTGCATACTCGGCCAAACGGTGACTGGTTCCCTGCACGGAATGGCAAAGTCCCACGACGGTCATCTCCGGCACGGCGCGCGCCGATGCCAAGCAGAGAATGTTCATCGGGTTAGTGTAGTTGAGTACCCATGCCTGCGGGCAGAGTTCACGCGCATCACGCAGTACATCCAAAAACACCGGCACGGTGCGCAAGGCCTTGAACAAACCGCCGGGACCGATCGTGTCACCAATGCATTGATCCACGCCGTATTTGAGTGGGATGTCATTGTCATGTTCAACGCAGGACGTGCCGGAGACTTCGATGCAACTGACGATATAGTCACTGCCGGGAAGCGCCTCGCGTCGGTCGGTTGTCGCGTTAACGGTCCACCCCTCCGAGCGACCGTTCTTGACGACCACCTTGTTGACCAGGTCTTGCATGATGGACAGTCGTCTTGGATCAATGTCGACAAGATGAATCTCACCGCGATCGGCGGTAGGGATTTTCATGATGTCGTTACAAAGTCTGGGGCAGAAGTTCGAACCTGCGCCCATGAAGGTGATCTTGAGCGGACGCGTGATTTTCCCGGGTAAACCCTCGGGATTGTCTGCAGCCTGTGTGTGGGCGGCGTGGCCTTTTTCGATTTCCTGTTTGGCTGTGGCGGTTGTCATAACCGGTCTCCTGTACGAAATGCGGGCTTGAATGAATGGTTGGTTTATGTTGCTTGGGGTCATAGCCAGTTAGCCATGCGAGCATGATTGGCCGTATCAAGATGTTGAGATTGGTTGCGCTTGACGGGCGTCATCAAACGCCTGCTCGATTGGGCGGATACGTTCAGCCAGATAGCGATCAACCCATATTTCAGGCACTTTGCCCGACATGAGCGTTCGCAACTCATCTGCCAGATCATGTAACTCGTGCAGGTGATCCGCAATGTAAAACGCGTGTTTGTCATCAACGCGAAGGTCTTCGTAGCGCGGGTCCAGTGACATCATGACGGTGTTCTCGCGCAGTTTGCGGATGGTGTCCCAACTGCGTTCGCGCAGAGAACTGATTTGTGAAAGACATTGCTTGATGGCAGGTAACTCGGTGTGACCAGCTTTGACCAATTTGTCTTGCCAATGTTCGACAGCATCATCCGAGAGTTGACCATGCGTGATGAGTTCGCCTGTTGCAGCCAACACATCCAGTGCGCCTTCCATCGGGCAGCATTGCAATCGGAATGTGCTGTACCGACTCCAGCCGGTGTTGGCAATGCCTTTGAGTTTGTAACGTTTGGCCACGTCCACCCAACCTTGGGTGTTGACGAGTCTCTGGTCGGTGTCAGGCATATCGTCATAGGGGAACTTGGCGCCTTTGAAGGCGGATGCGCCCCAGAGTTCAATGTTGCAACGCGAAAGTTGATCCAGATGACGATGGTGATGGGGCTGTTTTTCGTTGGCTGTGTCGGGATGTCCCTGGTAGCCCCATGCCATGATGTCGGTGTGATCAGCAAGTTGTTTGATGGTGGCATCCGACCAGCCGCGCAGCATGTCATGCCAGATGATCGGCCGGATGTTGCGTTGGTTGAGCCATTGGAAAAAGGGTTTGTAATGCGCGATGAACAGGTCAGCCTTGTCATGGTCTTTGAGATAATCAGCATGGGACGGATGCTGTGCAAAATACCAGGCTTCATCACCGCCGATGTGCATATATCGCGGTTGCGTTGGCATCACATCAAGCACTTCGCTGATCATGGCCAACATCAAATCACGGCCTTGATCAGAATTGGCAAGCAGTGAGTCATACCGGTCGGGTTTCTCACGCAGCGATTCATACTCAGGAAGACGCAGCACCATTTCCATGTGTCCCAGAGTTTGGACCAGTGGGATGACCTGCAGGTTCCGGTTGGCTGCTTCATGATGAAAGTGCGCGATGAAGTCCAGATCATATGCTGTCGGACTGGCAAAGCGCGCGTCGACCTGCCAGGGAAAGCTGTCTTCCCATTCGACAAGTAAGCCGTTGTACCCGGCCATGGCAATGACATCGAGCCACTGAATCAGGCGCTGTGGTGTGGGGGGCATGCCCTTGAGATCCAGATGCGCCAGGCGGTGTGCGATGTCATGGCCGCTGTCGCAAGGCGTTGTGTTGGTGTTGTTGTCAGATGGGTTGAGGGCTTGTTTCATGATGGTCTGTGGGGTCGGTTTTCTAATGCCTAATGAATCGTGATTCCGTCGTAAAACTTTCAAAAACCATATCCGCCGGAGGCAGCGTAAAGGTCTGCCGGGGGGACAGGTTTAATTTTGGAGTCGGTTCCAAATACTAGTTTCTATTTTGTGCCAATCAAGTATTTTCAATCAACTTGTGTCTGTTTGATAGATTGATGTTTATTTTAAAACAATGAAAATAATAAATTTATGGCAACAAAAATTCTTTTTCTGGATTTGGGGATTGACTTGTCAGCGAATGAATCTATTATTTGGGTGCGGTTCCAAAAAGGTGAGATATGACAACAACCACGCTCAATGACATTGCAAGACAAGCCGGTGTTTCGCCGCAGACGGTGGCAAGGGTGCTCTCGGGGACCAACAAGGAGAACCGGCCCTCGAGCATTGAACGGGCGCAGAAGATTCGTGAATTGGCGCGCCAGCTTAACTACCGACCCAATGCTGCAGCCCGGGCGATGAACAATCGCCAGACGCAGAACATCGGCGTGCTGGTTGCGGCCAGTCATTCTGATCCATTCACCGCCAACTCCGCTTACTTTTTCATTCTCGGCGTTAATGACGTCCTTGAGGCTGCGGGGTACATCACGTCTGTGGTCCGCGTGGATGAAGTGGAACACCAACTGGATATCCGATCGCGTGCGGCTCAGGAAGTTGTCTTCGATGGCGTGATTGCGGTCGGCTCCATTCCCGTGAGACTGCGTGATGACATTGAGTCGATGTTCGGCAATGTCATCTGGCTGGATACCAATGTCGATCTGGCGCGGCGGTGTCTGATTCGTCATGAACTGAATGTCGGGCGGATGATTGGCCAGACCATTATTGAGCGCGGGTACAAACGCGCTTTGTGGGTCGGACGCATGAACCCCTCACCCACAGCGCACCATTCGCATCAGGATCGTTACGCAGGTTTGCAACAGGCCCTGGCAACGTCCGATGTCACCTTGGATCACTTGCCCAGCATTGGTCAGTGGCAGGATCACATGCGGGAAGAATTTAAATCATACCTCGGCCCGGAGACTGCGGTCGTTGCCAACGAAACCAATTGTGCACAGTTGACCATTCGTGGTGGGATGTCACTGGGTCTGCAACCGGGTCAAGACTATGGTCTGGTGGCCTGCGATATGACGCCCAATGTACTTTCGGTTTGGCCGGATATTACCCATATGACTTATGACCGTTATGACGCTGGACGTCAGGCCGCCAAGATGATGCTCGAACAAATCAGTGAGTCGGATCAGGCCTGTCACAGTCAACAGCTTGAATCGCAATGGTGTGAAGGCCGTACGTTGCCGACGCGTCATATCTGATTGTTTTTCATTTTTTTGATAGCGGTACTTAAATTGTCTGATTCAATATTGCTTTTGAACACAAAGGATCATTCCATGCGACACAAAGCATTTACTCTGATTGAACTGCTGGTCGTGATCTCGATTATCTCCATTCTCATTTCCATCCTGCTTCCTGCATTGGGCAAAGCGCGCGTCGCAGCACGGACCATTCAATGTGCAAGCAATCAGCATGGGATCGTGGTGGCATTGGAAGCCTACAGTGCGGATCACCAGCAATACTACCCGCCGGCACGTGAAACCAATGACCCCGCGCTCATCGGTCAGCATCAACAATGGTGTCGCATCATCTGGGCAGCAGACTACATCAAGGGCGGGACATACAACAATCCCAACAACGACCTTCAGGCAGATAACGGTGGCGGGGATAACAATCCATTTCACTGCCCGGAAATTAAGGGCCGTCGCGGTTCCAACGCAGACATGGCGCGGGCGATGGGGTATCGATCCAATGGCGTGGTTCCTGTATCTGTCTCCGGCCCGATCGCATCCTATGCCATGAACGTTCACACCGCCCATCGCATTTTGGGAACGGGAACATCCAGTAATGACAACGGCGTAGTCGATGGTGCAGCCGAGTTGGCAACGCATCAACGTGATTTCCTCAAACCGTCATCTGAAGCCTTCGTTGTTGAAGCCAGTAACTTCAATGTCGCGGGTTTTGCCTATCGGGATTGGGTTCGCGGTTGGGTGCCCCATAACTCATCAACCAACATTCTGTTCCATGATGGTCACGTGAGTTTGATCCCCGAAGCCGAGATTGATGATCCGGGCACATGGAAGAACTATGCCGACAGTGCCTGGGACAACACGATGTGGACGCAACATCCTTGAGTTTGAATTAGAAAGTGACAAGTGACATGACGTATTTGTTTCGACACTTATTCTGCGCCTTGACGTTGCTGATGACCTTGCCTTCGTTGGTCTGTGCCCAGATTCTACCGGACACGTTCACAGCCGATGACAAAGGTAACATTCATGTGTTGGGTTTGGAGATTTTCCCGCAGCATTATGACAAGCAGTATAAGGTTGCAACGTATCACGTCGATCCGTCCTACCGAAATCTGGACAATGTGGCAGGTGAAACATGGGAATTTGCTGGCACCCTCAAAACCAAAAGTGGCAACAATCTGCAACTCCAGCATCGGATTGAATCTCAACTCAAGAGCGATCAAATCCATTGGCAAATCAAGGCTGTTGCTGCTGAGTCTGTTTCGACCAATCTCTTCTCCATGGCGATTTACTTGCCCACTGCTGACTTTGCAGGCAAGGAACTGACCGTCGGTGACAAACAGATTCTGCTACCTGTCAAGCAGCCGGACAAACCGCATGTGTTGCGTATCACACGTGGCATTGACAACGTGCAGTTGCCGACTCCCAAAGGTGTGGTGACTTTTTCGGGTGATTTGAATGTTGAGATCATTGATTCGCGCAAATGGGGCAGCAAGCATTACACCTTGAGATTGATGTTTGAGCCACGCAATGGTGAACTGACCCAAACCCAGTTGGACATGACCATCAAGGCGCAACCCAATGAGCAGTTCACCAAAGCCAACAGCAACGGTCCCGTTGTCATCCAGGCCGGTGATGACTGGACAGCCATGAGCTGGACGCAGCAGGTCAAGCCCGGCAGCATTCTCGACTTCTCCCAACTCTACGAAACCAAGCCCGCAGGTTCGTATGGTCGTCTGATCGTGAAAAACAATCAGTTCGTCTTTGAAAACCAACCCGACAAGCCCGTGCGACTGCATGGTGTGAATCTGGTTTTTAACGCCTGTTTCCCGGAACATGATCAGGCGGATCGCATGGTGGATCAGCTTTATCGCATGGGGTACAACCTGGTTCGACTGCATCACTTTGATCGGAGAATCATCAAGCAGGATGCAGCCAACAGCTATACCATTGACGATGCGCAGTTTGATCGCTTTGGCTATCTCATTGCAGCACTCAAAAAGCGTGGCTTGTATATCACGTGGGATATTTACACCTATAAAAATTTCTGGCCTGAGGACTCGCAACTCAACAAACCTTACGGGCGACAGATCAAACCCCTGATTCTCATTGATGACAAGGCACGTGAAGCGCTGATCCATTTTTCCAAGGCATTACTGACTCGCACCAATCCATACACCGGCAAGGCATTGCTCGACGATCCCGTTCTGGCAACCACGTCCACCATGAACGAGGACTTCATTCTCCGAAAGTTCAAAGACGATCCTCAAGTCGCGGACATGGTATATGAAGCCTATGGCAAGTGGTTAAGCAAGCATCATCCCGACATGACGGTTTCACGCGAAATGTCCCCGACACTGGTGCGTTTTCTCTATTCCGCTGCGGTGGAGGGGCACAGTGCATTACGTCGAGGCCTGCAACAACTCGGGCTCAAGACGCCAATCAGTGGCAACAATGCACACGGTCGCCTGGTCGACAATCTGCTTAATGATGTCTTTGATTATGTCGACAATCATTTTTATTTTGACCATCCCAAGTTCGTCGAGAAACGCTGGCAATTGCCTTACGGCTTTGCCTGCGAGTCGGCATTGAAGCAACTCGGTGGTCCGATGCGAAGCCGTGCGTTTACCACCCAGCGACTGGACATGCCCTTTGCCATCAGCGAATACGGACACTGCATTCCCAATCCCTATCGCGGTGAACTTGGGCCAATGCTCGGGGGTTATGCTGCTTATCATGACTGGGATATGCTCTGCCGATTTAACTGGGGTGGACGTGATTTTGACATTGTCGATCAGCCCGGGCACATGGAGCGTTTTGATCTGGTCAACGATCCGATGGGCTTGATGGCAGAGCGCATGACTAACGTGCTCTACCGCCGCGGTGATGTCCGCCAGGCACAGAAGCAGGTGGTTTATCTCGTCGATCCCAAGACCGCTTCCACGACAATGGTTGAAGACCGCGTGCCCGATGAGTTTGGGAAGTTGGGATTAGCCAGCGGTGTCGGACTTTTGACTGTGGACAGTCTTTCGCAAAGGCGTCTTGAAAACGTAGCTGCGGTCATCGGTAAACCGGCGGTGGCAAAGTTTGTCGATGCATCCATCCCATTCATTGCAGACGACCAGCCTGTGCTTCAGACACTCAAGCAACAAGGGATCATCTCTGAGAACCTGGTTGATGGTCAGGTACTACGTTATGTGACCGACACCAATGAGATTTGTTTTGATGCTCGTCATGGAGCGATGTCTGTTCTGACAGATCAAAGCCGTGGATTGGTTCTCTCCCATGTCAATCAACTGCAAACGGGTTTACTTGATGTCACCCAAACCAATGAGCCGATGGTGGTGTTCCTGACGGCGATGGATGACAAACCCATTGAGCAGTCTTCGCGATTGCTGCTGGTTCACATGGGTGAAGTGCTCAACACGGATATGCGCTTTCGTGATGCCCAGCGAAAGATTGTCGAAGACTGGGGCAAGTTGCCTTTGCTGGCTCAGCGGGTGCAATCCCAGTTGCGCATGAAAGTGAATCAACCGCAGCAGTTAACGGTCTATGCGGTTGACCTTGCAGGTCATCGCGTGGGGCAGGTCAAGACACAGCATGCTGATGGGATGCTGATGCTTGATGCAGACACACGCGCTTTTGATCAGGGCATCATTGCCTACGAGATCATCCGCCGATAAGTGACGTTGCATCCATTTTGGATCATCACGTCATGGGGTCATACAAACAGAAGTCTGATTTTTCCTTCTGACATATCCACGTCGAACTTGAACAACTCTTTGGAAAGGAGTGTTGCTGATGTGTCGTTGCGCGATCGCCTTGCTGTGTGTTTTGTCCCTGTATACCAGTGTTTTGGCTCAGGGCTTTTATTACGTTGAGGAGGATTGGGAGAACGGTATCCCCAGGCAAGAGGGGGAAGGCTGGCAGATCAGTCGCGGGGGAACGGATGGCGGTACTGAGATCATGGGGCCGACATCCAATATGGTGCATTCCGGTCAAGTCGCGCTGATCTCGCGCATCTACAACAGCTCATTGACCAAGTATCGTGCTGAAGTGGCCAACACGCACAAGGCGCTGATGGGCAATCAGTATTTTTATCGCTTCAGTGTCTACTTCCCGACAACCGGTTATCCCAAACCAACTTCGCCCGGGCAATGGGCTTTGTTTGCTCAATGGCAACAACCACCGGATCTGCATCTGGGTGAGAATTGGCGTAACCCACCTCTGGCATTCACCATCGACATCAATGGCAATATGCGTGTTAACCTGCGTTATTCCCCCTTGCAGGTCAACACCGCCCAACAGTCGATCCAGGTGCCGATTCTCGATGAGCAGGGCAACAACTTTTTTACGATGCCCAAAGGCCAATGGGTCACGTTTGAAGTTTCCGTCTGCTGGGATTCGCAACCCGGTGGCAACGGTTATCTGGATATCTGGCGTGACGGGCAGCAGATCGTCCACTACACCGGCCCAACCTGTTACAACGATGTTCAGGGGCCGTATCAGAAAATGGGCATCTATCGCGATGTGAATATCCCCGAGACCCAAACAGCATTCTATGACAACTTTCAAATGCTGCGTAACGGCTTGATCATCTATGCCGATCAGGACACCTACGTGAGACACGGCAATAATGCATTGACCAATTACGGTGACCTGGCCTGGTCGACTGTGAAGAAAGATGCCAACCCCGACTATGATTCGCAGGCATATCTCCATTTCGACTATCAACGGTTTAATCAGTACCTCGTCGACGGCGGATTACTTGCCATCCACCCAATCAATATCAACTGTGATGATCCGATCGCCGTGGATCATGTCAGTGACAACTGGGATGAAATGACACTCACCGGAGATACTGCAGATAACCTGACGGTGTTCAGCCAGCAGGATAGTTTTCTACCTGATGATCAAAGCATCGTCTATTTCCTGATACCGGATACATCATTGGATACGCAGATATCACTGCGACTCTCTGGCCAGACTGATGGTGATAGCATGGGTTACTACACCCAGAAAGTTTCCATGATCACACATCGCCCGATGCTGCTTCTGAGTCTGTCTCAATAGTCTATTAATCACTCTGCAAATTCACAGGAAGACATGAATCACCCAATCGTATTGGCGACGCCAGTCCTATGCGATTGGGTTTTATATTTAAAGCATCATGCAAAGCATACAAGTATAAAGCGCTTCCTGTAAAAATATGTTGTCATTGTCTCAATCATTGTTATGAGAAAAACAGTTGATTCTGTAGTAACGGTTGACGTCTTTGACATTTTGGCGCGAGATGAAAAAGGTTAATTCTAAGGTTATTGAGTATTGATCTGGTGATGAGTAAATTGAGATCAATCCAAAGATTAAAGTTTGAAACGATGCGTAAGGGTAGCCTGTAAGAGGTCTTAGATTTTGAGACTGCTGTGAAAAAAGTATTGACAGTGTGAATTTGAATTGGATAATGCGAAGACGTTTCAGGGGAAATTCAACCATAAGCATTCGCTTAATACTTCCGGGGTTGGGGGTTCGATGGGGGCAATCAAGTGTATATATTTGTCAGAAAATTGAACGCGCATGATTGTATGTGCGAGTTTGTCTTATTGCGCATTCATTGCGTAATACGGGTATGGCATTGAGTACTTTTTAGAACACGTTTTTCACACCATCGTATAAGGGTGGGTTTGTCATAAAAATTCATGTGCTTTTGTAAGCACGTTTTAGCCAGATGCTTTGATTGCATCTTGTGTGGTTATCGATTGCCTTTTTTGTCCACATTCTGTCTTCACAGGGGGTCTATATGCGATTATCTCGCCGTGCATTGGGTTGGTTGAATCTTCGTTATCGTTCGGTCATTTCACATATGCGAGTTGGTGAGCCATGTATGGGGGCATGGTGGTGCGATCAGTGCGCCAAGATTCAATCGATACTTGACCGTCTGAAGAAAAAAGTCGTGAAAATGAAGACGCGGTTGTTTGAGCATCATGCCAGGTCATTTGATCTTGAACAGATGGAACCGCGTGTCCTGCTTAACGGTGATCCGACCTACGGGCTTTCCAGTTCATACAATTGGGGGGCAGGCTACAGCGGCCAGGTCATGGTGGTTGATCTGAATAACGATGGTGCGCCCGAATTGATCAGACAGCCTGCCTCTCAAGACAGTCATTATCGTCTGCTTGAGAATAACGGTGATGGCACGTTTGGGACTTCAGAAGTCTTGCCAACCGCTGGTGGGTATGGTCAGGTGATCTTCGAAGACTTAAATGAAGATGGCTATCTGGATATGATCAGCGTCGGGTCTTCACCTGCGCGTGTCGGCATCAGTTTAAATGACCAATCCGGCGGCTTTGGGGAGATGAACTATTACGCAACCGGCAACTCCCCCGTGGGTGTCGGGCTGGCGGACTTCGATAACGATGGCATTGATGACCTGATGGTCACGCACGGCGAGTGGGTTCCTGAGTATGATTCCTATGGCGGGGTGCGATTTCTCAAAGGTAATTCAGATGGTACATTTGAAGATTATGTTACCGCCTATCCTTTGGAAAATTCTGAGAGCTACTACTCAGATGGATCGTATGTACTGCATAGTGGTGATTTGGATGCAGATGGCAATGCGGATCTCTTGATGGCGGACTACTATGGGTATGGCGTCAGTTTTCTCAAGGGCGCAGGTGACGGATCTTTTATTAGTAATGCTTCGCTCGGTCTCTATACCGAAAACCCCACGGGTTTAGTCAATCAAAGTATTCTGGAAGATATTAATCTTGACGGCAATTTGGATATCATTGTCCCATCTTATTATGGGAATGTCGTGACGTTCGGTTACGGTAATGGAGATGGCACGTTTGATATTCAAAATGTCACGCCAACATTCCCCGGATATGGCAGTAGTGTTGAAATTGGTGGTGCTTCATTTGGCGATGCCAACAATGATGGTTATATGGATATGGTCTTGGGTGTCTATACATACACAAATGACACGCAACGTATTTTCATTGTCACTGGTAATGGTGATGGAACATTTAATCCTGCTACGGAAGTCGAATTTTCCAATACCTTATATTCATACTACACACCGATATTGGCGGACTTGAATCACGATGGTTGGGCTGATGTGGCTGCGTCAGCTTATTACAACAATGGCAGCGTACTGGTTGCCATAAATGAGGGTGGTCCAATTAATCATGGCGGCCCCTATGAACTGGGTGAAGGTCAATCCATTACGCTTCAGGGCTCTGCGGTTGATCCTGCGGTTTTACCCGACATGGAATGGGACTTTTTCTATGACGGCGTGACGTTTGATGTCAATGCGACCGGCACTGCGCCAGTCTACACGGCTGGGGGCGACGGTGTATATGTCATTGCCGTCCGCGCGTCGGATGGGCAAGGGGGCTACGATGTTCTGCAGACCCTGGTGAATGTCACAGAGTTCCCACCTGTGGTTGAACTTGATGGCCTCGCACAAGTGGATCAGGGGGCAACCTACACACTGGATATCAATGCCTACGACCCCGGCAGCGATTTAGTTACGTCACTGACCATTGATTGGGGGGACGGGCAAGTCCAAACACTTGATCCGTCTGCAACCAGTGCACAGCATGTTTATACGTTTGCAGACAGCTACCAGATCAGCGTCACCGCGCAAACTGAGGATGGCTTGTCGAGCACGCAGGTTTCATCATTGATTGTTGATCAGCTTGTTGATCCGATTGCGATCACTGGAGCTGTCCTGACGATGGATGAAGGTCAATCCGTGGTTCTCATGTCCGACCTTGGGAGCAATACGCCCACGGAGACGATTTACAATTGGATCGTGACACGCGACGGTATGCCGATTTTGCCTGCAATGGCAACCGACGAATCGACATTCACTTTTGCCCCCGATGATAATGGTGCCTACGTCATCACGCTGGAAGTGTTGATGGACGGATTGGGAGCAAGGTACAGCACCGGGATTCAGGTGGATAATATTGCCCCCCAACTCACAGCCGTACAAACCAATGGCAATATCTATGAAGGCGATACTGCCAATGTGACGGGTGTCGTTTCAGATGCCGGTGCTGCGGACATCTTAACCGTGACCATCGACTGGGGGGATGGCAGTGTCCAGGATTACGAATTGCCCGTAGGCAGTTCGACTTTTGATTTTTCACATGTCTATGCCGATGACGATCCGACGGGTACTTCCAGTGACAACTACGACGTCTTCGTGACGTTGGTGGATGATGACGGTGGCGCAGCAGCATCACAGACGGTCACGCAGCAGGTATTCAATGTTGATCCTGAGATTGATGTCCAGGTGACCACACTCAATCCTGAAGCCGGATCGCAAGTTGATTTTACCACCACGGTGAACGATCCAGGCGCGGACACTTTTATCTATGCATGGTCATTGGCATTTAACGGGACGCAGATTGCGACCGATGATGCAGCCGACTTCTCATTTGTGCCAGTCAACAATGGTGTTTACGACATCGCGTTGACGGTGACGGATGATGATGGGGGCAGTGTGACGCGATCCTATCAGTTTGATGTGGCGCCGGGTGCGCAAGTGATTGATTTACCCACGGGCGTGAGTGAAGGGCAAGTCCTTGATCTGGTTGGCCAGTCCATTGCCCCGGATGTCGAGGGTGATTTTGTTTACCGTTGGGAGTTGGTGTCTCAAACAAGCGGTCAATTGATCGCGTCATCCGACACCACGCAGTTCAATCACCAATTGCGTGATGAAGACGATGTGCAATTAACTTTCACCGTCACCGATTCCCAAGGCCGGCAAAGTCAGGTGGTTCAAAACTGGTTTATTGCGAACCTGCCACCCGTTTTGAATTGGGATAATCTGCCGACAACGGCCAATGAAAATGAGCATGTTGAGTTCACGTTAGGCGTCATCGATCCGGGGCTCGATGACGAGGTGTACTCGGATTGGTCTGTTTTTTACGACAATGGTTCGGTTTACTTCGAGGAGTATGGCTCGGGTTCAACAGTGAGTTTCATCCCGCCGGATCAGGGCACCTACACCATATACTTCAATGCCTATGACGATTACGACGGGTACACCAGTCAGAGTCGTACAGTTGAAGTGCTCAACGTCACGCCTACGGTTGAGATTGAAGGTGTCCCCGCTCAGATCAGCGAAGGTGATAGCGCGATCCTATCTGCATCGGTCACTGATCCGGGCGTCTACGACACAACATTTACCTACGCTTGGCAGATTCTCAAAGATGGGCAGCTTTACCAGTCAGGCACGGATAGCAGTATCCAGTGGGAGCCTGATGACAACGGCGCGTACGAAATCAATCTGACGGTACTTGATAAAGACGGGGCAGCAGGCACGCAGTCTGTTTCGCTCACCGTTGATAATGTCGCGCCCGTAGCAACCTTATCTTCAATACCTTCCGTACTCTTTGAAAGTCATTCGCTGCAGTTAACAGGTAACGCGACGGATGTTTCACCGGTCGACAGTCTGACCTACACATGGCGCGTTTTGAAGGATGGAGAAATTTACATCGCGGACACGCAGTTGCCAGCTGATGAGCCATTTTTTGTGACCTTCGACGATGATGGCAGCTATGTCATTGCGTATGAAGTGTCAGATGATGATGGTGGCACCCACATAATCACCAAGACCGTCACGGTGCTCAACACCAATCCGGAACTGGGTCTGACTGGTGCCTCGACTGTCAGTCAGGATGCTGCCTACACGCTGAATCTCTGGGCAACCGATCTGGGAACCGACACCATTACGCAATGGGATATTGACTGGGGCGATGGGACCATCCAAACCGTCGATGGCACACTTGCGTCCATCACACACGCCTATGCCGTTGCCGGAGTCTATGCCATTCATGCGACCGCGACCGATGAAGACGGTACGTATGCAAGTCCTGTCAAGAACATCACCGTCAATCCCCGCGCCTTAATCACAGGCAGTGGACAGGCGTCAGAAGGCAGTGATTATAGTGTGCTGCTTGATGCCAATCCTGCGTTTGATGCAGGCAGCATCATTGCGTGGTCCATCGACTGGGGTGATGGCACGGTGACGGAAAATGTCACTGATACGACCGAAGCAATTAGCCATGTCTATGCGGACAATGCTCAATACACTGTCATTGCAACAGCGGTGGTTGATGGTCAAACCTATCAATCCACGCAACATCTGGTCACCGTCTCTGACGTCGCGCCGGTTATCACTGTTGTGGGGTTAAATGATGTCAACGCGCTTGAACCTGTCAGCTTGGAATTTTCCGCGACCGATGTTGGTCTGGATGCAGTCAGTCAGTGGATTATTGATTGGGGCGACGGCCAGAGCAGTGTTGTCCAAGGTGATGCAATCAATGAAGCCAGTCATGCTTATTCGCAGGCGGATATCTATCAAGTGACCGTCTCGGCTGTGGATGAAGACGGTGTGCATGATGCTGCTGACTATCCCATTCTGGTCCGCGGCGAGGAGTTACTTGACTTCACCTGCGCCGAACCCTGGACCTGGCGACAAGCAGGGGGCACCGTGGATTTGACCGGACTCGTTACCGAAGTCCCGCAAGGCCTGCTCATCACCGAAGGCGATTCGTTCGTGGTCGAGGTGATGCAAAATATCACCCTTCCTACCCATACGGATTGGTATGTCTTTGAATTTGACGATCTTGTTTTCGACCAATCTGACAATTTCATCCGTGATGCATTTGAAGTGGCTATCCTCGATGAAAACGGCCAAACGCTGGTCGATACGTTCAACAATGGCACGGACTCCTATTTCAATATCACCGAAGGTTTCAATGAGCAGACCGCTGACGGTGTGTTGATGTTTGGTAACACCATTGCGATCGACATCTCGACCATTCCCGATGCAACAAACGCGCAGGTCGTCTTCCGATTGGTGAATAACGACAGCGACAGGGATACCTCCGTTGTGCTGGTGTGTGCCCAATTACCAGTCGTGACA
>PAIY01000100.1 GCA_002704825.1 Phycisphaeraceae bacterium | reverse complement strand
GCGATGCCATTGCCGCCATCAAAGACGGGGAGTATCACTTTGCCGATGCGTTGGATGACGGCAGCCTCCTTCAGATAACCATCACCATCAACGCAGACCAGATGACCGTCGACTTCACCGGCACGGGCGCCGTGAATCCCAACGCGTTTAATGCCAACCGCGCGATTGTTGAGTCCGCCATCCTTTACTGCATGCGATGCATCATCCATCAGGACATCCCGCTTAACAGTGGTGTCATGGAACCGATCAACATCATCCTGCCAACCTGCATGCTCAATCCACCTGCCTGTGATGATCCATTAAAACATGCAGCCGTCGCAGCGGGGAATGTCGAACTCTCTCAACGCGTGGTCGACATGTTCTTCGGCGCTTTGAACATCATGGCAGGCTGCCAGGGCACGATGAACAACTTCATCTTCGGTGATGGGCAATTCGGGTACTACGAAACGATCTGCGGCGGCGTCGGTGCGACGGCTACCAGTCACGGCGCGTCTGCTGTGCACTCGCATATGACCAACACGCGCATGACCGACGTGGAAGTCTTTGAAACCCAATATCCCGCACGACTCCGACAGTTTGCGATCCGTCAAAACGCCGGTGGTCAAGGCAAACACAACGGCGGTGATGGCGTCATCCGTGAGATTGAATTTCTCAAAGACCTTGAAGTCTCCATGCTCACCCAACGTCGCGTCAGACCACCCTTCGGTCTTGATGGCGGAGAACCGGGAAGTGTCGGTAAAAACCAACTCAAACGCGCTGTTGATGACAACGTGATCGACCTGGGATCACTGGTTCAGGTTTCCGTCAAGGCACGTGATGTGTTAACGATTCAGACACCCGGCGGTGGAGGCTTTGGCAAAGGTGACTGAACCTGTCACGGGTCTGCGATACAATGTCACCGACCTTTTCCAAACCTAGGGGTGAATCAAGAACATGCCAACGCAACGCGTTTATCTGGATTGGCAAGATGCCGCCTTACCTGCTGCTGCACAGTGGTTGCTTGATCACGAATTAGCCCATGATCAGTTGATCGTCGTCCCCGGATCGCGTGCCGGCCGGCGTCTCATGGAACTTCTGCTTGAAAAAGCGGACGGCAGTCTCGTCGATCCCCCCACCATCACTACCATCGGTTCGATCGCTGAAAAACTCATCACCGATTTACCGGCCATCACCTGCCCCTCTGCGCTGCAACTGGCGCTCATTCACGCAGCCCAGCAGGTCGATCCCGAACAACTCAAACAACTCACGCCCAACATTCCCGATCACTCACAGACATTGGCATGGATGTCACTGATCCAACCCATCGAGCGATTGTTGAACATGCTCGGGTCCGCCGGTCTGGTCCCCGGTGATGTCATGCAGCAAAGCACCGATTGGCCGGACTTCGCACAGCATCAACGCTGGGAAGTGGTCACGCAGATTCACCAGCAATATGTCCAACTGCTTGAGCAACTGAACCTGCATGACCTGAACCTGCAGCGCATCAAAGCGCTTGAAGAAAACCGCATCACCTACACCAGCCCGATCACACTCATCGGCACCGTCGACATCAATCAACTCACCTGCAACATGCTTGATCTGGTCACCGGACCGATCACCGCCCTGATCCATGCACCCCAATCGCATGCCAATCACTTTGGTGATTACGGGCAACTCGATACGCAATACTGGCATCAGGCGCCCCTGGATATCCCGCATGATATGCGTATCGTCACGCATCAACCAGCGGATCAGGTCGCGGCCATGCTCAGTGATTTACAATCGCTCAGCACAGAACAAACCCTCAGCAATGACCAGTTAACCATCGGCGTGGCAGACGAACAGCTCGGCCCCATGGTTGAACAACTCACCGAAAAATCAGGACTCAAATCACGTTGGCATCAACAACGTGAGATCATGTTTTCCCGGCCGGTGACACTGCTTAGTGCCATCACGCAATATGCACGCAGCAACCAGACCGTCGATCTGGCAAGCCTGCTGCGACACCCGGATATGCAGCAGTTTCTGTATCAGCAACTGCCCGACCTGGATCACACCGAGCTTGATGTGTACATGATCGAGCATCTGCAAAACCAGATCACCCAATCCAGCCCCGGCATTGAGCCTAAACATGGCATGCTCCTTGAAGTCAGTAACCGTATCCATGAACTGATCAAGACGCATCTGTCAGGCAAAACCAGTTTATCCCAATGGGCGCAGCGGTTCAGTGATCTGCTTTCTGAGATTTATGCCAGTCATCAACTCAAACCGCACCATCCCGAGGATGCCATCCTCATTGAACCGTTAACGCATATCGCTCGTGTTTTGCGTGAATGGTTTACTGTTTCATCGGCTGTGGATCAGTTGGCTGAGAAACTTGATCTGCAACAGGCGGCCGAGTTACTGCGGGGTGAGATTGCCAACACGCCCCTGCCCTCCCCCGGCGCCGAATCTGTGGTGGAAATTCTGGGTTGGCTGGAATTGCATCTGGATGATGCGCCGCATCTCTACGTACTCAACTTCAACGAAGGCTTTGTTCCCGGTGATGTGAAAATCGATCCGTTTTTGCCGGACAGTATTTGTGAAAAACTCGGATTGACCTGTGACAAATCACGTTTGGCGCGTGACCGATACATGCTCGAAGCAATCATGCATAGTCGTAAACATCTGAGACTCATCGCAGGCAAGATGAATCTGCGTAACGAACCGATGCTTCCCAGCCGACTGATGCTTCAGTGTTCAGATGTGTTATTGGCTCAGACGGTGATTGATTATTTCCAATCCCCCCCGCGGTTTGATGCACCACTACTGCCAAGCAAAAATCAGTCGGACTTTCTATTGCATCGCCCGATCCCGCCTGAGCAACCAATCAATCAACTGCCGGTCACTGCCTTCAAGGATTACATCCAGTGTCCTTATCGGTTTTACCTCAAACACATTCGCAAACTCCGGACGCATGAAGAGTATGTCCCGGAACTTTCGACGATGGCCATCGGCAACCTGGCGCATCACATCTTTGAGACCTTTGGCAAAAGTGATTGGATCGACTGCACCGACGACAAGGCGCTGGAGCAATATTTCTCGGAATTACTCGATCAATTTTGTGATCAACACTATGGCAAGAACCCCCTGCCCGCGGTCGTCATTCAACGTGAACAGCTGCGACTACGCCTTTGTGTCTTTGCTCAGAAGCAGGCCCGGATGCGCAGCGAAGGTTGGAAAATCATCACGCCTCAGATCGAATCCAAACACACAGTCGAGCTTATGGTCAACGATGAGCCGTTCACGTTGGTGGGTCGCATCGACCGCATGGATCGCCATGAAAAGACCGGCCAATTGCGCATCATGGATTACAAAACCAGCGAATCGAGTATTGATCCAGACAGCAAACACCGCCGCAAGGAGTCCGACCAATCCATGGCATGGGTGGATTTGCAGTTGCCGCTTTACCGCGTCCTTGCTGCATCGGAAATTTACGATGACAAGGTTCAGTTGGGCTACTGTCAACTGGGTAAGGATCTGAAAAAGATCGGCTTTGATCATGCGGATTGGTCGCTTGATGAATTGGATGATGCGCTGCTGATTGCCAAGCAGATCATCCGTGATGTGCGTAACGGCATCTTCTGGCCGCCCCATGATCCGCCTGCATATGAGGATGGTTTAGGTGGGATTTGTCAGGATGCGTACCCGTACCGTCGCCTTGATGTATTGACTGCCAGTAGCGCAGGAGGTGAGGCATGAGCACTCTTCCCGACCTGCCACACCTGATCATCCGCGCCTCTGCCGGAACCGGCAAGACTTATCAACTGACGCAGCAGTATTTGAAGATGGTCCAAGATGCGGCACCACCCCAATCCATTCTCGCAACCACGTTCACGCGCAAGGCTGCCAACGAAATTCTGGAACGTGTCATTGAGACCGCTGCTGAAAATGCCCTTGAAAACAAGGCTCAAATCCCGTTTCTCAAATCACTGACGACGAATCTGCATCGGTTGATGATCAGTACGCTCGACAGCCTGTTTCAGAAAATGGGTCGCTGCTTTGCCATGGAATTGCAGCTTCCGTCCAACGCACAGATTTTTGAGCCTGGCGACTTTGCGATGCTCAAGCTTCAACAGCAGGCGATTGAACAGGTACTCACTGCCAACGAACCGTTCGTACTCCTGGACCTGATGCGCAGGCTGTATCACAGCAATGCTGCAGGTGGTGGCAAGGTGGTCTCCATCCTCCAGGGCATCGTCAGTGATCTCTACCATGTCTACAAACTCGCCCCTGATGAACATCAATGGACGCACTATGACACAACAGGCAAACTGGATGACGACGGCCTCAAACAACTGGCCCAAATCCATGCATCGCTTGAAGACGAACTACCCAAAAAGAAAGATGGCAGTCCGCAGGTCGTTGCCTCCAAGGCATGGCTCAAGGATCAGGTACTCATCGAGGAAAACAATTGGCGGGACTTCATCAAAAACGGCATCGCCAAAGCACGTTGTGAAGGCAAAGACATTTTCAATCGTGCCCAGCTTTCTGACGCAGTCATCCGCACGTATGACCTGCTGGTGCAGCATGCACGTGGTGCGTTACTGGATGAACAGAAGCAGTTGAACCTGGCGCGATACACCGTTGCCAAACAGTATGCCCAGGTGTTTGATCAATTGCGACTGGATGCCCGCGCCCTGATGCACAGTGATATCCCTGAAAAATTGGAGCAGGCGTTTTCCGATCCGGATGCAGCGTTTATCTCCGATCTTGCCTATCGCATGGATCAAAAAATTGATCACATGATGCTCGACGAATTTCAGGATACCAGCCTGCAGCAATGGAACATTCTCCGTGAACAGGCGTTGGAAATCTGTTCGCATGTGGACCAGTACGCAAGCCGTCGGTTCTTCTGCGTTGGTGATATCAAGCAGGCGATTTACGGTTGGCGTGGCGGCTGTGCTGAAATTTTCAACCACATTGGTCAAGACCTGAATCTCCCCGATGCTGCCATGGTGTCGATGGATTTGAGCTATCGCTCCAGTCAGATTGTGCTCGACGCGGTGAACCTCACGTTCAATCAACTGTCGCAAAACGCAGGCCTCGGTAGTGATGAACTCGTCGAATGGTCCGACGATTGGCAAAAGGGTTTTGCGGATCACGAGGCTGCCCGCGACCTGCCCGGCTATGTCCACTTTGAAGTCACCGGCAATGTCGACACTGATTCTGACGACCAACCCATGGACACCGAAGATGATCCGGCAATGGATGATCACACCATTGATGTCTGTAACCACATCGCAGACCTGCATCACAAAGCACCGCATCAAACCATCGGCGTACTGGTCTGGAAAAATGCGGATGTCCAGAAATACATGACGCGGCTGCGGACATTGCATATTGACGTTGCTTCCGAAGGCGGGGTTTATCTGCATGATGATCCGGCAGTATCGTGCATCCTTGCTGCCCTGTACATGGCAGATCGGCCGGACAACTCGGCAGCAGCGTTTGAAGTGCTCAACTCACCGTTGGGTCAATACCTTGGCATGACCGGTTACACGCGCACCGACGTGAATCCCATTGCCTGGCGGATTCGCGTGCAGCTTGCAGGACTCGGTTACCCGCGACTCATCGGGCAATGGGCCAACTGGCTATCTGAACACGCTGACGCACGGGGCAGTGAACGTCTGACATTACTCGTCCAACTGGCAACGAACTTTGAAGCGTCCCAATCTGCAAGTCTCAAGCCGTCGGACTTTTCCAGTTATGTGCGTGCCAAACAGGTGCCCATCAGTCAGCAATCACCGGTGCAGGTGATGACGGTGCATAAGTCAAAAGGCTTGGAGTTTGATGCGGTGATCCTGCCGGTGCTCAGCAAGCAGCTTGGGTACATGCATCAGAGCACGTGTTTTCTCATGCGTCCTGCGCCGACGGAACCGGTGGAATATGTGTATGCGTCGGGTTACAAGGAATTGCGTCAGACCTATGCGCCATTGGTTGAAGCGCATGCCCAGGAATGGCAGCGACGGTTCAGTGATGATCTGTGTAGCCTGTATGTTGCAATGACGCGTGCCAGGCATGCGACGTACCTTTTCGCCCAACCATTGCAACTGAATAAAAAAGGTGACAAGCTCAAAACTGCAGGCTACACCGACTCCTCGGCTGCAGCGATTCTTAGGCATGCGTTGCTGTCCCCGGATCATATTCAGCCTGATGCGGGTCGCGTGCTTTACACGCATGGTGATCCGAATTGGCATCAGGTCGACCAACACCTACCAGCTCAGAAACCCGTTGAAAATAAGGTCGATCCGCACAAGACCGCAACCATCAAACTCCAATCCACCACGGGTAAACGCTCGCTCCAACGCATCGCCCCATCACAGCTTGAAGGTGGTGGCAGTGTGAATGTCGCGGACCTGTTGGCATTAACCAAATCCTCGGGCCAATCACGTGGCACGGTGATCCATCGACTGTTTGAAGAAATCGACTGGCTCGGTGATCACATCGCATTGCCTGACCGTCAGCAACTCATTGACATGCTCGATGCTGAAGGCCTGGAACACGAGCCGGAGTTCACCGAGAGTTTCATGGGCATGCTGCAAATGCCGGCGGTGATTGATACGTTAACGCGCCCTGTGGATTGGGATGACGCGTCATGTCAGCTTTGGCAGGAAAAGAGCTTTGCTGTGGTCATGGACGGGAGACTGGTGCAAGGCCAGCTTGACCGTGTCCACATCTGGCCGGACCACGCGTTGATTCTGGACTACAAAACCGACACGCCCCCCCCGGAAGCCCCCGGAAAAGTTGGCGGTTATGACGCATTGATCGATCACTATCGCCCGCAGATTCAGGCGTATCGCAAGGCCTTGGCCGCGATGCGCAAATTGCCGATGTCAAAGGTGAAGGCAAAGCTGATCTTCGTGCGGGACGGGGTTGTGAAGGACGTTTGATTGTTGTCTTTTTTGCACAATATTTAGCCGCATCACTTGTGATGCGCGTCATGGCTTTGCCAATATGTTTCACGATCAAGATAAACGCATCACAAGTGATACGGCTAAATGTGATCGCACCGGGGGCATTTCACGCAGATGGCAGATTCTCGGCGAAGAATCTCACCCAGTTGCCGATCATGATTTTGTTGATGTCTTCGTCGGTGAAGCTGCGGGCGTTCAAGGCGTCGGCAAGTTTGGGGAGGTCGGCAATGGTTTGCAGTTCGCGGGGGATGCAGTCGACGCCGAAGCCGCCGTCCATGTCCGAACCGATGCCGACGTTGTTGGCATTGCCCACAAGTTGGCAGATGTGGTCGATGTGATTGACAACGTCGGTGAGACTGACCTGTTCGCGTTGTAGCTTGGAGTTGGGATCGCTGGTCTTGATCATGTTGTTGTACATGGCCATGCCGATGACACCGTTGCGGTTGGCGACCTGTTGAATCTGGCTATCGGAAAGTTGGCGGTCCCCTTTGACGAGACTACGGACATTGGCGTGGCTGACACACACGGGTCGACTGTACAAATCCAACGCTTGTTCGATGGCAAGATCGGCGGTGTGGACAAGGTCGAGAATAATGCCGTGTTCGTCGAATTGTTTGACGAGTTGGACGCCTGCTTTGGTGAGTGGGCCATCAAAGCCGGTTCCCATGGCATGGGCGCTTTGTCCGTAGTGAGCCAGACAGGCAGTGCGCATGCCAAGATCAAACCAGTGCTTTGCCTGATCGGGGGTGACGATGGGGTCGGTGCCTTCCATGCAGAGAATCACGCCGATGGGTGAGGTGGGTTGCCAGTTGGTGAGGTGGTCTTTGAGTTGCTGTTGCGTGCTGATGAGCGTGATCTCACCGAGCGACTCAAGCAGACGGTAATAACCAAGTTGGCCAAACGCTGTGCCGTAGGCAATGGTGCTGTCAGCAAAGTCGATATCCTCACGGGCGAAGGCAACTTTGGGTGTGCGTTGGGATGGATGCTGGGGTTGCCCAAAACCGTTGGGGAGCACGCGGGCGAGTAAGGTCGCGCAGCAGAGAGTCACCCCGCCCTGCCGCATGGCCGGCAAGCTCACGGTGCATTGGCCGCGGGTGTCGGTAATCATGTGGGATTCGAGCGATCGCATCTGCATAACATCCAGTCGCTGATCGCGGTCGTATTGCAGGGCATTCCAGGCCAGGTCAAGGTGGGCATCAAAAATCAGTGAAGGCATATCGGTTCATCCGTGAAAAGGTAATGCGATAGGTATAAGCATATCGCATTGTGCGAAATTTTCACGGTACGTTATTCAGCTTTGTTTTGCATCTTCGCTGCAACAGCGACACGCAGTGTCGCAGCTATTGGGGGATGTGATAAATCGCATCAGTTCAACAAGACATAACGCATCACAAGTGATGCGGCTCAATAGCAGAATGTTTAGCCGACCGGTTCACCGACGCATTTTCCGAACAACGTCAACGGCATGGCGGATTCGATCTGGGCTTCGACGATGCTGCCGATCATGGACGTGTCGCCGTCGAGCATGACGATGAGGTCTCCGTCAGTGCGACCGCAAAGCTGTGTCGTGCTGCGGGGCTTTTCCCAGCCGAGTGTGATCGACGGGTCTGCTGCACTGACGGATTCCTTTTGCGATTGCTTGCTCAGTGATTCGACGAAGACGCGCACCGTCTTGCCAATCATCGATTGATGAATCTCGGTGGAGACCTTGTTCTGGATGGCGAGCAGTTCGTTGTTGCGACGCTTCTTGGTGGCTTCATCGACATCATCTTCAAAACGCTCGATGGCAGCGGTGCCGGGGCGTGGGGAATACTTGAAGATGAAACAGTTCTTGAAACGACTTTCCTCAAGCAGTTTCGCGGTCATCTGGTGATCTTCTTCAGTCTCAGTTGGGAAACCACAGATGAGGTCCGATGCAATCTGACAGTCGGGCAGGTAGTGTCGCACGCGGCCGAGCAGGTCCTGGAACATACTCACGGTGTAGTCACGGTTCATGAGCTTGAGCACACGATCCGAACCCGACTGCACAGGCAGGTGCAGGTATTGGCAGATGCGCGGGCTATCGCGAATGACCTGCAGAATGTCATCACCAAAATCGCGGGGAAAACTGGTGACAAAACGCAGACGCTTTAAGCCCGATACTTCTTCGTGAATCCGATGAAGCAGGTTCGCAAAGGTGGTCACATCGTCACTACCACGACGCGAGCCGTTGACGGTGATGACGCTGCCGATTTGGGGTTGAGCATGCCCATGTTCGGACATGACTGCTGCTGCGTTGTCATAGTGATAGTGATTGACGGTTTGACCGAGCAAGGTAATTTCAATGACGCCCGAGTCGACGAGTTTTTTGCATTCGTCAATGATGTGCTGCGGCGGGCGATGCACTTCAGCACCACGGGTATTGGGGACCACGCAGTAGGTGCAGAATTTGTTACAGCCACGCGTGATTCTGACGTAGGCAGAGCCTGCATGTTCGTCCGGTGAAAAGCTGCGCGCCAGGTCGAGCATTTCCAGTTCGTCTTCCGCTGCTGCGAAGGTGGAGGACCGACGGTGCGTGTTGCCTTGCAGAGCCGCCCGGACATTGGCTTTGCCCCCACGGAAGTCGGGGTGAGTCTTGATGGCATTGTCGATGAGCATGGGGACTTTATCGAGTTCACCGGGACCGCAGAGCAGGTCGATGTCCTGATGACGGATCGCCATGTCGGTGCCTTCGCGCTCTGCCATGCAGCCGATGACGCCGAGGATGATGTTGCGGTTCTGCTGTTCTTTTTTGTACTTGGAGACGATCCCGATGCGGCTGTAGACCTTCTGCTCAGCGTGTTCACGAACGGAACAGGTGTTGTAGAGGATGACGTCAGCTTTCTTCCAATTGTCAGTGAACTGGTAGCCGAGCCCTGTGAGCTGGCTTTTGACCAATTGGGAGTCGAGTACGTTCATTTGGCAGCCGAACGTTTCGAGGTAAACCTGTCGGGATGTATTTTGCGTGTCAGTCATGGCGGTGTCCGATGGCCGGGGTGTCCGTATATGGCGAATCGGAGATGATACCATGAAAAAAAGCAGATTTGAAGTCTGATTGTTGGTTTTCTGGTTTTAGGGGAAGTCATTTTTATCCGCCAAGACGCCAAGAACGCCAAGTTAAGAGAGTCGAAGACATGAAACAAAAACAAGCAAAAAGTATCCGACGAAGCTATCTGTTTCGATGACATGATCGCTGTTTAATAAGTTCGCTACGGTAATTCAGGTCATTCTCTGTCTTGATATCTTGGTGTTCTTGGCGTCTTGGCGGTAAATATCTGCCTTGAAAATCAGATTTTCTGGCCAAATTGCCCTAACTCTGTAAAAAATACAAAAGTCATGTTGATGAAAAAAAGTCACAAAAGACGATAAAAAGAATAGACGATGAGTACTTCAGATCGAACAATCTTTAAATCACTGCTCCAGTTGTTGCCCGGCTGGGTGTTTCTGCTGGCTGGGTTGGGGACGGTGATGGCCTGCCTGTTGATGCCTGCGTTGCAGGAGTATCGCATGATGCAGTGGCGTGAGCAGACGCTCAGTTCGCAGATGCATCTATTGGAAAATCAGGCGGGTATTTACAACAGGTTCGACCAGGCGCTGGATGCCGAAGACCCCATCCTGCTCGAACGTCTTGCCTACACGCAACTTGGGCTTATCCCGCAAGGAACCGGCCCGCTACAATCTGATCAACCCCTGCCACCCGTCGGTCAACCTACCTACACCACCCAGCAAACCGACGGGTGGTTTTCTGCGCCCACTTGGTCGTCTTCGTCCGGGCAGGACGTTTTTGATTCGGTCCTTGAACCCGGTCAAATGCCTCTGATGAACCAACCCCCGCAACCATTGAATACGGCATTCGTCCGACTGACCACCGGGCCGATGCGCCTCTGGGTCATGTTGCTTGGCTTGGTGGGGATTCTGTTGGGACTCGTCTCGCACCCGCGTCCCCAAATCACTGCATAATCGCAATCAAATTCGCCAAGTGCACTTGCACAATTCGGCTGATTTTGCACACACCGACTGCACAAAACACAGACAAAATCCGTTAAAAACCTTATTTTAAAAAGACTTAAACACCATTTGTGCATAATTGTGCAATTTAAAAATATTTCCTGATTATGCTTTGACTGCCTTTGAAACTTGCATAACCTGTAAGTATGGCTCAAACACCCACCAGCAATGTCACACTTTCAGATGTCGCCAAGCGAGCAGGTGTTTCCCAGTCCACGGTCTCCCGCGTGCTCAACAAGCACCCGCGGATCAGCGAGCGGACTTCCAAGCGTGTGTTCACGGTGGTGCAAAAGCTTGGCTATGACGCCCAGGCGATTGAGCGCAAAGCTCAGGCCCGTGCTTCGCGTAAAAAGGCGAAGACGATTCACATTGAGACCTTGCTCTGCCCTTTGCCTGAGCAGGCGAACATGATGGCTTTGACGCACTTTAGCAAGATGATTGAAGGGATCGAAAATCATCTTGCTGCAACGGATATTGCCATCAACCGCATCAGCACATGGTCGGTCAGAGAGCCCGATTCACATCCGATCAACAAGCGCATTCTCGATCAGCTTCACAAAGCTGACGGGATTCTGATGATGGGTAACCCGTCCGAAGCTTTGATCGCCAAGGTCAATCAGATCAACAATAACATGGTGCTACTGGGTCCGTGTCATATGGACCTGCCGATCAACATTGTCACCAGTGATGCAATTCAGGGCGGTCAGTTGGCAGCCAAGTATTTCCTGGATCGTGGCTTTACTGAGATCGGCTATCTGATGGGTTCGCAGTCGGTCAAGACCTGGCAGGAAAACAAACAGGGTGCCAAGATCATCACTGACATCACGCTGGGGGAAGGTCACTTTCACAGTCGCTGCGCCAAGAACTCGGACATGACGGAAGTCGCCCGTGCGTTTGAGGAGTGGCTTCTGAGCGGTGAATGTCCCCCCGCGGTGATCTTGCCTTATGTCGAGTCCTTTTTGGCCATGGAGTTGGTACTCACCAAGCATCATCTCAAATGCCCTGAGGATTACAGTTTTATTGCCTTTGGCGCCCATCACGTGGAGTCGTATCACATCAAGCCGACGGTCTTGAAGACACACCCTTACCAGACCGGCCATAAAGGTTCTGAGCGACTGATCCAAATGATTCAGGAAAAACAAATCAGTCCCATGCCGCACCGGGTGTTTATCCCGATGGAGATTTTGGAAGGAAATTCCGTATCGACGCAACATGTCGTTGGGTCGGGTTAGATTGTAAGAAAACACTGAATAAGACGTGGTTGACCAACTTTTTGTGTTGCATCACTTATCGTTTGCCTTGACCGGGAAAACCATCAGACGCATCCACGAACATGGAGTTTGAAATGTCCACACGCAGAAACATCAACGGCTTTACGCTCATCGAGCTCCTTGTCGTCATCTCGATTATCTCACTGCTTATTGCCATCCTGCTACCTGCTTTGGGCAACGCTCGCAAAGCTGCACGCAATGTCCAATGTCAGACTCAGGTTCGCTTCCTCATGACCGCGAGTCTGCTATACACGCAGGATTACCATGGTTACCTTTCATCGCATTCAAGTTGGTGGAACTATCTCTACGAGTACGGCCTCAAGAAAGTCCAGCGATCCGGTTACAGCATCAAGACCCCCGCCTGCCCGGAGTATATGCCCCACGCAACCAGTTCATGGGGTAAAGAGTACGGCGGACATTCATCCAACGGCAATGCACATATCCGCCCCAAATCAGGTTCCACGCAATACAAAATCGACAACCTTACCGCACCATTATCCAAACTCGTTCTCTTCTGGGATGACTTGCAAAAAAACAATAACTTCCAAGGCGGCTATCCCACCAACAACTGGCACAACGGCGGATCGTGGTACGACTTTGCCTTCCGACACAACAACGCCCTGAACATCTCCATGCTCGACGGGCACGTTGCAACACTCAGTGGCAATGCACCCCAACGGGCAGGAAGCAGCCGCTCCTATCTCGTCTCACGCGACTTCCATCCCGACTACTACTGGGAATCAGGCGGTCACTGATCCAAACGCACACAAGTCAACCAATACACATCACAGTCACGCTTGCACACCAAACACCTACATTCTGATGCTATCACCAATGGAGTTTTCAATGTCTCTTTTCGTTTCAAAACCAACCTCACGCCTGGGCAAAATGTTGCTGCCCATGATGGCTGTCCTTGCTGCCCTGCTTATGTCCAACACGCTGCAGGCGCAAGACAAATTCCCAACGCTGACATTCAAAAACAATCGCGTCTACATCAACAGTGCTGACGGCCTGGATGTCATGTACATCGGTACCTACAAGGCGCCCTGGAAACCGGCAACCAGCTTCAAAGCCACTTCGCTTGATCCGGTGGAGGGTCAGCACAACACCTGGCAAATCACCTACGAAACCGACTATCACCAGAACACTGCGTACAAGGATCTCACCCTCACCGGGCTGATCAAGATCAATTCCCCCCGCCATCTGACCGTCACCTATAATCTCAAGACGACTGGCAACGACTCAGACAAATTCAGAAAATGGCTCAGTGGTGCCATGGCAGAATTGCACGTCACCAAGAATGCATCCGACCGAAAAAGCGAACACATGGCCAACTGGGTCCGCGATCCCAACGGCGGTATTCCTTACGAAGTCGCAGAAGGCACGCTCTACTACCACGACACCGACAAAATGCGTATCGGATTGGTTTGTGATCGATCCAACCCAAACTGGAAAACCGCGTGGGAAACGCACCTGCCCCCATCCAAATTGGATGATCAAAATTACCAGGCCAAGTTTGATCTGATTCTCACCGACCTGGATATCCCCACCAACATCTTCAATGCCATGCTCAATGATCGACCGTTGTGCGTGAAGATCACCCGTGACCAACCCTACAACCTGTACAAAGTCGGGCAGCCCATCACGCAGAAAATCATTGCTGCCAACCCGACCAATGCTCCCCAATCCTTCGATGCGGAAATCAGTGTCCGCGACTTTGATGGCAACATCGTCTTTGACTATTCCAAGCGTATGAACATGCAACCGTATGGCAAGAAAGTCATCGAGTTCACCTTGCCTTCAGACAAACGCACGCTCTACTTCGTGGAAACCTGCATCCACGAAAATCACTACGAAGCCTTTGACCGCACGAACATCGCAGTCCTTCCTGAGTATGAATTCAAACAGGATTCCAAAACCAGCATGTTTGGCATTGCTGCTGCCTGGCCAATGCCTTCGCAGGATGACATGCTCAATCTGCTTAAACGAATGGGTGTCCGTCACACGCGTAGCATTATTCTCCCCAAACCCGAAGACTACCCCGATTGGCTGCACCCGTCTCTGCACTTTAACTTCCATCCTGCCAAGGTGAATCCGACGGATCAAGAAAAACAGGCCATCGAAAAACGTATCCGCGAAATGGTGGATAAGGCTGAAGCATTCAACTGCGAACAAATCGAGTTCTGCAACGAATGGAACATGCGCAACGGTATCGGCAAAGCCTACATGGCGCCCACCTACGTCAACAACTATCTCAAAGTCATTCACAACGTTCTCAAGGAGCGCAACAGCAAAGTCAAACTCACCATGCTCGGTTTGGCAGGCATGGATCAAGGCTTCCTGCGTAAAATGTATGAACTCGGTGCATGGGACATGTTCGACTTCGTGAACCTGCACCCGGGCCGTGGCAACTATGCCGTCGACTACGATCCCAATTCTCCCGGACAAGTCGGTAAGCACGGTGACTACTGGAACTTCTACGGCGCGCTGCAAACCATGATCCGACTCAACAAAGAATTCGGCGAAAAACCCCTGATTCTCAGTGAAGTTTACTCCCCCACCTTCCCCAACAGCTTCTGGGAAGACACGCTGCGCAACTCCGCTGAAAATGTCGTCCTCACCTGCGCGATCTCACAAGCTGAAGGTGTCCACCGTATTTACTGGTACCAACTCCAGGACAGTGTCTGGTGGAAGAAAGGTGGCGTCCGTCACACCGACCGCGAGTTCCACTTCGGACTGCTCAACCGTGACCTGAGTTTCAAGCCGTCCATGATGGGTTTTATCAATGTTGCTGAAGCCATGGACCAGGCCAAGTTCGTCAAGCATCTGACCTTTGCTTCCGACGACAAAGCCAAGGGCCTGCTCTTTGACAAACCCGATGGCAGTCTTGCGATCCTCTGGCATCGTGCAGATGGTTACACCCTCACCGAACGCAGCAAGCCCTTCGCCTCCCCCGAGCCCTGGGAAGACCGCTGGAAGACCAAGGTGCCTATGACTTTTGCCACCACCGGTGACACCGTCACCACACGTGATGCACTGGGTCGCATCAAGACCTACAAGGCGATCAACAACAAGGTCGAACTGATCCTCGACGGCGCTCCATTGATCGTCGAAGGTCTCAAGCTCAACTAAGTTGATCAACCCAATCAACACACTCTCAAACCGCGTGATGCTCTTGTCCATCACGCGGTTTTTCTTTGGTTGACCAGCCAGAACACACCGTCCTCCCAATCGTCACAACCGTCACGCTTTTCCAGCCAATTGCCTTGATTTTCTTGCTTTGTTTGGCACGCGTGATATTTCCCCCATGTTGCCCATGCCCTGCGCATGGGGTTTATCCGTCAAAGACCGCCTATGACATGGAAGGAATTGAGAAGATGTCAGATACGCTTAGCAAAGTCACCGAAGTTTTTTGTGATGTATTCGATGATGACGAAATTGAACTTGAAGCCGAAACGACTGCCGAAGATGTCGATGCATGGGACTCGCTGATGCACGTCACGCTGATGCTCAACCTGGAAAAAGCCTTCGGCATCCGCTTTGCCAGTTCCGAGGTTGCCGGCCTTAAAAACATCGGCGAACTCGTCGCTTTGATCGACGCCAAAACCACCGTCGCCAGCTAACGGATGCTTTGAAGAGCTAGAGCAGTTCAAACAATAAAGCTCCACCATCCGTCACTCCCGCGCAGGCGGGAGTCCAGTGAAATGTGCAAGCGACAACTGCATACCACTGGATTCCCGCCTGCGCGGGAATGACGAAAAAATGAGGCTATGGAGATCAATTTTTGATCGGCTCTATGCAATAGCAGTTGCGTAGCCATACGCAATGCAATCACTGTTATCTCACAGACGCATTACACGGGAAAAGACGCATGTTCTCAGGTCAATTACACCACGTCGGTATCATCGTGCACGAAGAGGAGCGAGTCCCTGAACTCGCCGCCGTGTTCGGCTTGAAACTCGGCCGGACACAGTATGTCGAAGAATACGAAGCGCTATGCATCTTCACTGAAGGTGCGCTGGGCGTCATTGAATTCATCGTGCCCAAAGGCCCCAAGCTTGCCAAGTTTAATAAAGGTATGGGCGGCCTGCATCACATTGCCATCCAGGTCGACGACTTGGACCAGGTCACCGACGAACTCAAAGCCATGGACATGCAGTTGCTTGAGCAAAAGGCGGTTGCTGCCGGCCCGATTCTCATCAACTTCCTGCCACCGATTTACACGCGTGGCATTACCGTTGAGTACATCCAGAACAAAACCTCATGACGCAATGGGAAAACGAGACAACGCATGACGACTTTAAACGCACAACAGAATCAGGACACCGAACGCTTCGACGAAATCACGGTGTTTAACCATTCGCGCAAACTCCGCAAAGAAAACAAACATGACGAAGCGCTGAGCACGCTGCGTAATGCCATGCGTCGCCACTGGCTCTCGGCGGAAGGTATCGAAAAAGCCGGACGTCAGATCATCAAGCATTTCAAAACGCATGATGTCAAAACGCAAAACATCCTCGTCCTCGGCCAATGCACCACCAATTGGCTGTGCAACTGCCTTACCGCATCCGCCTTCGCAGTCGGCATGTCCGTCATGGCAACCGAAGGCCAATACGACAATGTCATGCAGGAACTCATGGCTGCTGCCTCCAGTGATGTGAAGTATGACGCCGTCGTGTTGCTGCCCTGGAACACGCGACTGCTTGCTGAAGGTGACCGCGATACCCAACAGCGCATCGATGACGAAATCACATTCTGGCAACAAGCCTGGAACTTCGTTAACAACCAACTCAACACCCGACTCATCCAGATCGGTTACGACTACAAATCCCCAGGCTATCAGGGACATCACCTCGGTGGTCAGGCAGGCGGACACATCAATCTTGTCCGCCAGGTCAATGAAGCCCTCCGCGCGAACCTGCCCGAGATGAGCTTCTTCGTCGACATCGACCAAATCTCCGGCATGCTCGGGCGTGAGAACTTCTACGATGCCCGTCGCTACTACTGGACCAAACAACCCTTCAGCGAAGTCGGCACCGCACGGCTCTCCGAACATGTCTTTGCCGCCTACCGCACCATGGTCAACGGCCCGAAAAAAGTCCTCGTCCTCGACCTGGACAACACCGTCTGGGGTGGCGTTGTCGGTGAGACCGGCCCGTTAGGTATCGGCATCGGTGACAGCCCTGATGGTGAAGCACACCGCGCGTTGCAACGCTACGCAAAAAGCCTGCAAAACAAGGGCATTTTGCTCGCAGTCTGTTCCAAGAACAATGACACTGACGCACGTGAACCGTTTGAGAAAAATCCTGACATGATCCTCAAGCTTGAGGACTTTGCAGCCTTCGAAGCTTCATGGGATCCCAAAGCCGTTGCCATCCAGCGTATTGCTCAGACACTGCGTTTGGGACTCGATAGTTTTGTATTCCTTGATGACAATCCCGTCGAACGCGAACATGTCCGCCAGATGCTCCCCGATGTCGAGGTCGTGGAAGTCGGCGAAGATGCCAGTGAGTATGTCCACGCATTGGAACATGGCCTGTGGTTTGAGTCGATGAACGTCACCAAGGCCGACGCCCAACGTGTCGAGCAATACCGTGCTGAAGCGCAGCGTCGTGAAGTCCAATCCAGTTTCACGTCGATGGATGATTATCTCGAATCACTGAAAATGACTGCTGATGCGCGTCTGATCAACGAAGAAGACTTTGCCCGTGTGATCCAACTGCTGGGCAAGACCAATCAATTCAATCTCACCACCCGTCGTCATTCGCCACAAGTCGTCGAGCAGATGCTTGGAGACGAAAAGAACATGGGTATCACGCTCCGCGTCACCGATCGCTTTGGTGATCATGGGCTGGTTGCAGTACTCCTTGCAGTGCTCAAAGACCACCCCATGGATAAAGCCGGCAAAGCCTTTGACATCGACACATGGCTGATGAGTTGTCGCGTAATTGGCAGAACCGTTGAAGAATTCTGTTACAACACACTGCTCAACGCTGCCAAAGATCGCAACGCGGACTTTGTCATCGGCACGTACATCCCCACCGCCAAGAACGCGCTGGTTAAAGACCTCTACGACCGACTTGGCTTTACGCCGATCAACACGGCTGAGGATGGCACGGTGACCTATGAACTGAACGTCCACGAGGCAGAAGAACGCAAGACTTTTTTGGCAAAGGTGGACGCTGACGCATGAGCAGTTACATCATTGATCTGGCCAAACCCGAGTTCTGGGTAACGTTCTTGGCTGCGATTCTGCTTTTGGCTCCCATGGCCAACGGGCAGTTCCGCTCCCTGCGTTTTGCCCTGATTAACCTGGGTTTTCTCACCGCCCTGCTGGGTTGGCAAGGCGGCGGCGTCCTGCTATCCGGCAGCGTGGTCGCATGGGGACTCACCGTTGCGATCAAGAATAAAAAACTCCGCCCTGTCTTCGTGACCGTTGCGTTGCTGCTGTGTATCGCCCTGTTTTTGATGCACAAACTCCATGGCATTGGTGAAGCGATTAAACTCCAGGGCGCCGCACCGATTCTCTCGGTGATCGCGTTTTCGTATGTATGCTTGCGATTGATCGACATGTATCGAAGTCTCTGGGAAGAGCGACTTGCATATCCCAATTTGATTCAGTTGATCAACTACTGTTTGCCGTTTCACATGCTTGCTGCAGGGCCGATCCAATCCTATGAAGAGTTCATCACGCAACCTGACGAACCGCGTCGTGTGCAGCCGCGCGAAGTCCTGCGGGGCTTTGAGCGTCTTGGCTTTGGTGTATTCAAAAAGTTCGTGCTTGCCTTTGTGATTCAGAAAATCTTCTTAACGGACTTCACTGCTGGTAACGGCTATTGGGCGCTTGAAGCGCAGATGTTTTTCATCTGGCTATACATCGACTTCTCAGCTTACAGTGACATCGCCGTGGGCATCGGCCGGATCATTGGCGTGCATACGCCAGAGAACTTTAATCGTCCATATCTAGCACGCAACATCACCGTCTTCTGGGAGCGTTGGCATATTTCGCTGTCCATGTGGATTCGCCGGAACCTGTTTTACCCGACGCAAATCGCTGCGTTGCGTGTGACGGGCAATCGCTGGCCGATGTGGTGTGCGTCGTTTGCGTTCATGGTTTCATTCCTGCTCTGCGGACTTTGGCATGGCATTGCGTGGAACTTTGTTGTCTGGGGTGTGATGCATGCGTCGGGTTTGATCATCGTCAACCTGTACAAGAAACGACTGAGCAAGAAACTCAAATCCAAGGGTGTCAAAAAATACATGGCAAACCCGTGGATCAAAGTCGTGGCCATGGCGATCACCTTTGAGTGGGTTGCCATCAGTCACCTGACATTCTTCTTTAACACTGACCAGATGCTCTATGGTTTCTGGTGGTTAATCAGTCTTGTGACCGGTGGAGGAGCTTCCTGATGAAACTCATTTCGACCCTTAAAAATTGGCTTAATCCCGTGCAGGACATGCCTGCGTGGTTGTACTACCTCAAACTCATCACGGTGATCCTTATGTTCATGCTCGCTTACTGCATGGCTCAGCAGGACAACCCGTTTTTCTACCAGGCATTTTGATCATGACCGACACCCCCCCAGAAAAGAATGAGCAGGATCAGGTCAAAACACAGACCACCGGTGATCGCATTGCCGTTGTGGGTCGCGTGCTCTTTGGGTTGGTGATTGCAGCTTTGATCGTCAACTTGCTGCTGAATCTCAGCTCGACGCTTTGGCCGACGTGGCTGCCCCACAAGATGTCGGGGACCGGTTTCCAGAAAGATATCACGCAGCGTGTCCATGCTGCTGAAGCTGCATTTGTAAACGATCCTGAATTGGCCAACGCGAAATTGGCTGTGTTTTTAGGGCTTTCCAGCCAACGCGAGTCCGTGAACCTTGCAACGCTGACCGAGATTGATGGCATTGATGCGAAGTATCTGGGACTCTGCGGTGCCGGTGCGAGTATGGCAACGATGCAGCAGCAAGGTGCAGCGTTACTCGAAAGTGAACTCAAACCCGACCTCGTGATCATCGGCATTAACCTGTATCACCAGGTGGACCCATTGGTCATTGCACAACACAAACAACCGGAGACCACGGAAGTTCAAGAGACAGGCCTACCCATCGTTTCACCACTGGTTCAAGGTGATATTCGTCAGGCATATCATGACACACGAGAGCGCGTTTGGGTTTATGACCGACGTCGTGATGTGAATACGGTGATCACTGAAAATCTGGCGACGGTGAACGCGGGGATCATGCAGGTGTTTCACACGACATCGCAAAGTGGTGCCAACGAAGTCACCAGCCCCTGGCGTGAGATGATTCGCATTGACGGGCCAGAGAAAGCCAGCGAAGCGACGTACATTGCCCAGAACAAGAGCTATGCCAACCGCGGTTTGTTTGAAGCCCAATCCTATCAACCGGATTGGATCACGGCTGAGCATAATGCATTAAACACGGTCATCAAGCAAACTCAGGAGCGTGGGGCCAAGGTGGTGATCATGTTGATGCCTGAACATAGTCGGCTACGTGCATCCGTGCCCGAGGTTGCCATGCAGCGTTTGAAGACGGATTTGGATCAGACGTTTGGTGATGCAGCGCCGGAGATTGTGGACATGCGCGATTCACTGGCGGACGACAATTTTTCGGATATCTCGCATACCAATAGTGCTGGGCGGATGCAGTATTCCAAGTTGATTGCGCCGATGTTGGTGAAGTGGCTTCAGTAAGTCCAACGTCCCGGGGACTGAAGTCCCACGGGCTTTAGGTGGGGATTTTACTGTGAAATTTGAATCGATATCACCCAATCGATGCGCTATTTCATATCGCGCTTGGCGCGGATGCGTTGGGTGAGAACTAACCATGCGGGCATGACGGTCCAGCAGGCCAACAGCGTTAACACCAATCCTAAACTCACGACGAATCCCAGGCTGCGGATGCCGCGATGGGATGCGAGCATCATGCAGGCAAAGCCGATGACGGTGGTCAGGGTGGTGATGGTGATCCCCTTGCCAGTCGCCTGCGTGAGTCCGGGCGGATCGTCTTCGGGGTGTTGCCGATAGCGATGCAACACATGCACGCCACTGTCGACACCGATGCCGAACATCAGTGGCAAGACGATGATGTTTGCTGGATTGATCTGCATGCCAAAGAGCTGCATGATCGCAAAGGTGACGCTGAATCCAATTGCAACAGGCAGCATCGCAAGCAGTGCATCATGGACATTGCGAAAGTCGATGAGCACGATGATGAAGACGATCATCAATGCCAACGCGCCGGCTTTGACGTAGGCATCGCGGATGAGCTTGCCAGACTGGTAAATCTGCATGAGTACGCCGGTGACCCTGGGGTCCACGGACTTCATCTGCTTGACAAAGTGTGGCAGGAACTGGGGCGCCAAGGGACTTTGCCCATCTACTAATTTCGGATACACCTCCAGTGCCCAGCGACCACGGGCATCATGATACGGTTTGAGTAACTGGGCAGGCACATCGTCCGGTGTCAACGCGGTGGTATCCAACACCTGTCGGACCTGATCGGCAATTTGATTTTGAAGCTTGTTAAACCAGTGATTGAGTTGGCCGACACGTTTGGGCAAGGTGTCGGACTGCCATTGCAAAAGGTCTTTGTTGACCGCGAGAATGGATTGACCGGTCTGATTGAGTGCGTCCTTGATGGCCTGAGGCATCTTGAAAAAAGTCGCACCGTTGACCGCCAACTGCAAGGCCTGGAACTGGGTTTTGAGTTGCTCGATCTGCTGTGATGTTGCAGGTGCATAGGCTGCGGGTTTGGGGTTAAGCGCATCACCGAGTTGGTCTTTGAATTGGTTGATGATCTGAATCTTGGTGGGTTCGTCATGCGGGAAAAGCATGCCGATGCCACCGAAGTTGGGTTGAATCAAATCCTGCTTGGCAAACTCGGCCATGCGCTTTTGAGCCTGCTGCATATCCTTACAGACACTGATACCGAAGTAGATGGATTCCCCGCCGTCGGTGGTGACCCTTCGCGCCCAATTCATGGCAGGTGCATCCACCGGTTGGAGCTTGAGCAGATCGTAATCAAAGCGGACATGCGTGATGGCAAAGTAACTGGAAACGGCTGTCAAACTCAGGGCAATGATCACCGTCAACCTGGGGTGTCGGGCAAAGGGGATGACCCATCGCGTATCAAAAAAATGCAGCTTGCGATTTTCCATCGGCTTGAAATGTTCATGGCCGGGTTTAACCAATCGCAGCAATGCGGGATACACGCTGAACATGGCAATGAGGCATAACACCACGCCGACGCTGGCAATGAAGCCCATCTCTGCCACGCCGGTGAAGTCGGTGAGTAAGGTGGTCATGAAGGCAGCTGCCGTGGTGAAGGCGCCGGTGAGAATACCCGGGCCGGTGATGCGGAAGGTTTGGACCAGCGCATCGCGAAAGCCTTCTTCAGAGTCATCATGATCGTGACGCAGATTTTCAAAACTCGATTTGAGATGGATGGCAAAGTCAATGCCAAGTCCAAGCAGGATGACGGTGAAGACGACACTGATCACCTGCAGATGCCCGATGGTGATGGTGAGCACGCCAAAGGACCAGGCGATGGCGATGAACAAGGCGATCATGGCCAGCATCGGGCCGCGAACACTGTGAAACGCGAGCATGAGCAGGATCGCAATGAGGACGGAGGCGATGATCGTTGCCAGGGTCGAATCGCGAGTGGCGATGGCGGTCTCCTGCCCCTCGACGACTTCAATGCCGGTGAGTCCGACTTCGATGCCAGCGTCTTTGTACTGCGGTTGATTGCGTTGGTCTTTGAGGGTTTGGTCAATGCTTTGGATGGCACCTTCGAGCGCATTGAGTTTGCCCTGCTCTTGGAGGGGTGTGATGCGAATGAAGTAGAGTCTGCCGTTGGGACTGGTGAGATATTGGATGCTGTCGGTCTGCTCGTTGGTTGGGAGCGTGACATCAGCAGGTTGCTCGCCCGCAAGGACAGCGTGATAGGTTTTGATCAACTGGTTGAACTGATTGATTTGATCAAGCGTTTGCTGGATATTCGCTTCTGAGTCTTCGGATTGATTCTGCGAGGATTGGCGAAGCGCTCTGACCGTTTGAGCAAGTAAATCTGCAGGTGTCTGAGCCAGCAGGACGGTTGCACTTTGGCGAACATGATCGAACTGTTCATTGAACCGGGACATCGGTGCCAATCGGATAGCACGGTGTGAGAAGCCGGCGGTGTCGAGCGTGCTGGTGACATCACCGGTCAGTGGCAGTTGCTTGAGTTTGGGCGTTAGTTCGGAGACGAAGGTTTTGGCGATGTCGGTATGCTGCAGATTCGGGCCACTGTCGACAACGATGAGCAGATCACGCGATCCAGGGAAGTGGGTCTGCCAATCGATAAAGATTTGGTTCCAAGCCAGGTTGGGCGAGATCAGATCATTGCGATTGGGTTGGAACTGAAGTTTGGCGACGGTGACCATGATAGAAGCGATGGCCAGGATCACCGCGATGATGAGGACAGTCCGCGGGCGATGTGCCACCAGGCGTGCCCATGCCCCCAGCAGGTAATAGCGACGATCTTTGACCATAGAAGGCAAATCGTAAGTCCAAAGGGGTGATGGTACAAGCGATGTGATGGGTGTGAGGTGATACAAGTGGGGGGAATGTTGGTGTTGGTTGGATTGGTAGTGTGTTGGTTGATGCGTTGAATTTGTTTCTTGCCAGGGAGCTTCGCCCCCCGGACCCCCTTGCGAGATCGGGGTGTCAGGACAAGTTGATTGCCTGCTTGCATTCAAATGATGAAAGAGCAAACTTGCGATGGGGTTCCACCCCAAACCCCGCCAACGGGCAGCCGTTGGATCGCTGCCCCCGGAAGCACCCCGGAAGTGGGGTAATAAGTGCGCTTCAGAAGGTGTGTTTCCATCACGTTAATCAGCCGCTAAACATACCAAGCGCGTTGGTGTTCAAAGAGATGTTGGCATATCCAATTCAACTCACGAACACCAGACGACAAAGGCCAAAGCCCTTCCTGGGGGACGTGATCCAGCGGCGGAACGCTGGCGGGGTTTGGGGTGGAACCCCATCGCAAGTTTGGTCTTTCATCATTTGAATGCAATGCAGCTACATTACTTGCCAAGACATCCCAAACTCGACAGGGGGTCCGGGGGGCGAAGCTCCCTGGCATGAAAAAAAACATGTCTCCAAACAATGTTCCACGATTTCACAAACCCAACATTTTTACATCCATCACGGACTGGGCAGTTCAATCGTCTGGCCGACTTCAAATGCACGCTTGTTCTCCAGGCAATCCACGATCACCTTGGCTACTTCATCCGGTGATAACGTTGCATCGGCTGGGATCACCGACTCGTCAAAGAGTTTTCGCAACATGCCCGTTTCGACGGCACCAGGGGCGACAGCCATCGCGCGGACGCCGATCTTTTGACCTTCTCTGCCGGTGACGAGGGTGAAGAGATTCACACCCGCTTTGGCTGCTGCATAAATTGAGAACCCAGGGAACGGGTCGATGCTTGCCATGGAGGAGACGCTGCCGATGAAGCCGGATTGCTGCTTCTCAAAAATAGGCCAACAGGCTGCCGTGAGATTCACCACACTGCTGAGATTGGTGTCGATGGTCTGCTGCCAGAGTTCCGCGGTCACCTGATCAATACTCAGACTCGGTGCAAACCCTGCGACATTCCCAAGGACGTCAATGCGTCCCAATTGATCGGCCACCTGTTTGACCAGATCACGACAGGCTTTGGCATCTGCGATGTCGGTGACATGAATGCTAAAGGGCCCTTCGAGTTGTTGTGAGGTTTCATCCAACGTGGACTCGGTGCGCCCGACAAGGACAACGTGATACCCCAGTTGGCTTAGTTGTGTCGCAAGGGCTCGGCCGATGCCGCTGCCGGCGCCGGTGACGATGGCTGTTTGTGAAGGCTTGACGGACATATGTGTGGATCCCATCTGTCTGGTTG
>PAIY01000099.1 GCA_002704825.1 Phycisphaeraceae bacterium | reverse complement strand
GCATCGGCGTTTTCCGTTAACCGTGGGGCCGCTCGGAATTCGAGCGGAAACTTCAATAGCGGGGGCTGGATTCGAACCAACGACCTCCGGGTTATGAGCCCGACGAGCTACCAGGCTGCTCTACCCCGCAATCCATATGTGAGTCACACATCATACACCATTCTCATCGCCTTGCAACCCACTTGGGCGGAGTTTTAGAAAATCGTTGATTTCTTCCGAATCTGTATCTCAATCCGATCATCAGCAACCACAAGCACATGCAGTCTGTACAATCCTGCACATGTCTGATTCGCAGGGCAGTTTACAGCCATTCGTGGCCATCATGGGTAATCCTTACAGCGGGGCGAAGGACAATCGTGCGCGCGTCGAGCGACTGATTGGTGCATTACATCAACGTGACATTCAGACCCAAACCGTGTGGGATCTCAAAGCAAGAGCACAATGTCTGGCAGACACGGAATGGAAAGCCAACTGTCGCTGCCTGGTGATTGCGGGGGGCGATGGGACGGTGGCTGGGGTGACGGGATTGTGTCACGATTTGCCGGTGGCGATTTTGCCTTTGGGTAATGAGAACCTGCTTGCCAAGGAGTTGGGTTTTACCGTCGGTGAAGACCGCATTGCCCAGGCGGTTGCGATGGGGGCGACTCGGCCGATGGATCTTGGGATGGTAAACGGTCAGCCATTTACGATCATGGTTTCGTGCGGATTGGATGCGGATGTGGTCAAGCGTGTGACGCAATGGCGGCGGACCCCTGATGGGCAACGGCGTGTCAAGCATCACAGTTATGCCAAGCCGACGTTCAAGTCGATCTGGCGATATCGTTTCCCACGGTTGAGTCTGATTGCAGATGGCAAGCAACACGATGGCTATGAAGTTTTGATTTTCAATGTCAATCGTTATGCAACGGGATTGAACTTCGTGCCTGAGGCGAAGGTGGATGATGGTTTACTGCACTGGCTGGTTTGGAAAAAGCAAGGTCGGTTAAATCTTCTTCGCTTGTTCATGTTGGTGAAGATGGGGCGACACATCAATCATAAGCATGTGATCATGGGGCAATCTCAGGAGCTTGAATTGATTTCCCGTGGCCCGGTTGCGGTTCAGATGGATGGTGATTTACTGGGCGATACACCTGCAAAACTCACGATTCATCACTGTGTTTTACAGGTTATCGACATGTCTGATGCATCGACTACGACCTGATTACGGTATGATAATACGTTAACAATTCACGGGTGACGTTGCTGAACGAATGTGTCAGCATGCAAGCATTCAGACAACAGGTAAAGACATGCAACAATTTAACGCCATCACGATATGGTTAACCATTAGTGTGATGTTCATCACAACGTTTTCTGTTGTGGCGCAAACGACTTCGTCGAAAAATGACAACCCATTGGTGAGTGAAGTGCGTTTGCCTTTGGATTCAGGCGATGTGAATCTCGGTGAACTGCTGGGCCAGTTGTTCGATTGGCTGGACATTCAAAGCCAGATGGTTCGTCGTCGCTGCGCGGATATGAAGATCCCGGTGACCGGGCCGATTGGTGAACTCAAGCTTGAAACACTTGGTGAACTTACTGATGGTGTGGTGTCGTTTGAAACGACCGATGCGCTATTGGTCATGCGTGTGGATCGTCTTGCCATGCGTCAGAAAAACAAGCAGATTCGCCATGAATTCAGGGAGAAAATGGAAAACTGGTTCCCTGATCTGGCAAGCCAGGCCTATGCCCAGAATGGCCTCTGGTCACTGCGTCCTGAAGGCGTGTTAGCACCCTTACCCAATGAATTTCAAATGGATCGCGTGGTGATTCTGGTGCATGGTCTGGATGAACCGGGGGACATCTGGGACGAACTGATCCCCGCCTTGCAGCAGGCTGGACACACCGTTCTCGTGTTTGTTTATCCCAATGATCAACCCATCACCGACAGTGCGGATCTCTTTGCGGGGCATCTTGCCAAGTTGCCCACGACCGGCATCAAATCCATGAGTCTTGTTGCTCACAGCATGGGTGGGTTGGTCAGTCGTGAAGTTTTGACCAACACGAAATACACCGGCTATCCGCAAGCCAATCGCCTGATCACCGTGGGCACACCGCATCACGGTTCCCCACTTGCCCATTTCCAATTCGTTGGCGAGATACGCGATCAAATCGTTCGCGCCTTTTCAGGAGATGGCCTGTTGTTCGGCGCGGTGTTCGATGGTGCAGGCGAAGCGAAAATTGACCTGCTGCCCAACAGTGAATTTCTCACCACACTCAACGCACGCCCCAATCCGCAAGGTCTGACCATCACCTGTATCATTGGCAATGCCAGCCCCGTTGATATGAATGAAGTCCGCGACTTTGAAACCAAGTGTGCGGATTTACTCAACGGCGGTCAGAATGATCAGAAGTTCAGCAAAGCCATCGAGCAGTTGACCAATGGGATTGGGGACGGCTGTGTTTCGATGGCGTCGGCACATCTGGAGGGTGTCTCCGATGAAGTGGTTGTACAAGCCAATCACCGTTCAATGCTGCGGACGATTCCCGTGATCAGCACAACCAAACAGCCGCCTTCTATCCCCATCATTCTGGATCGTTTGAAGGATCAACTACCTCAAGTCAAGCAGGATTAACACGCCTCGATTTTCGGCGGTTCCTGATTTTCCGGTTCAAGGTTTTCGTGATTGAGCAGTTGCTTTTTGATCGCCAGCCACAGGATGATGACCACGATTGCAAAACTCACCGCCATGATGCCGAACGCGCTGATCGGTGACGGCCACCCCAGTCCTGCCAACGTCATGCAGATGGCTCCGACGATGAACTGGAAGAACACAAGCATGGATGACGCTGCCCCGACATCGGTTTGAACCTGTTCGAGAATGATGTGCTGACTGATGGGGCGGGTCATCCCAAAACAGCTGGTAATCAGGCCCATTGTCAGAGCAAAAGCCCATGGCGATAAGTGTCCGACGCTGATGATGCCGATGCCACCAACAACCGTGCCGAGGATGCAGGCGGTAAGCAATCGGTGATCGCCAACATGATGGCTGATGCGCGTGCTGCACATGGCACCGATCATGTACAGGATCGCATTGAAGGCAAAGAAGAAGCTGAACCAGCCTTCGGAAAGTCCATACAGTTTGATATAGACAATCGGTGCGATCGCAACGTAGCCAAGATACGGACCGATGAGTATGCCCAAAGCGATGGTGCTTCGGATGTAGTTGCGATTGCTGGTGAGTTTGCCATACCGTCCCATCAGTTTGAGCAGGGGGGTGTCGATGAGCTGCGCCGCCGATTCATGTTGAAACAGACTCAGAATAATGAGTAGCACACCAAAGCCGGCCTGGAGAATGAAGATGGCTTGCCATTGGAATTGGCTGAGCATCAACGTACCGATGGAGGGCGAGAGCATGGGGGCCAAGGTCAGTAACACACTCACCGTCGCCAGCACCTTCTTGCGTTCAAGACCTTCATACCGATCCCGGCAAATCGCAAGACACATCGCAGACGGCCCGCCTGCACCAATCCCCTGGAGGATGCGACAGGTAATGAGCATGGTCACATTCAAACTCACTGCACTACCCAATGATGCCAGGGTAAAGAGCACCAGCCCACCCATTAACACGGGCTTGCGACCATGTCGGTCCGATAACGGCCCACTGATCAGCAACGCAATGCTAAACCCGACAAACCACAGCACCAGTGACAGGTTCACCGTACTCAACGCAACTTGCCAAGACTCAGCAATCGTGGGGATGGCCGGCAGGTACATGTCCGTCGAAAGCGGGGGGCATGCCGCAAGCATGGCCAGGAAAATCATCTCCCGCCAGCGACGTTGATTGGGTTTTTCACTCAGGTTCGACAACGATGCTCATCCACAAAAAGGCCGACATCCGCCAGCCATCGCAAAACGCATATGCTACTCTGCCCTATGGATAACGTGCAATGAGCATAACGCTCAGATTCGTGTCAATGGGGATCAGATTGAAGATTGGGAATACAAACCTGTGATGTTTTCACTCAGGCTGCATCGGATGCTTCGTCGTCATCATCGGTCAGATCAATCACGCTGGATGCGTCTTCGGGGATCTCCAGACCAAGATGGGTAACGAGCATGTGACGTAGATGGGGGATGTTGATCGGCTTTTGAATCAGGCAATCCGCGCCCACTTCCATCGCCAACGGCATGTCATCTTCAGCCACGAGTCCGGTAATGAACCAGATATCCATATCGTGATCAGGATTCATATTCCGAATCATCTGACATGCTGTGAAACCGTCCAGACCCGGCATGCCATGATCCAGTAAAAGCAGATTGGGTTTTTCCGAGCTGCATTTTCTGACAGCTTCCAACCCGTTGATTGCTACGATCAACTGAACCTGATCCATCACGGGTTTAAACACCAGCTTCATCTGGTTAATCATGTCCGGATCGTCATCTGCAATTAAAACAAGCGGTTTATCATTCATTGAAAGCTCCCTGGCATACCCATGATGCATGAATCGGCCAAATCGTGGATGAACTTGATCCAGATAACCAACAATTAACTGGCAAGCTGGACATTCATTCAAGTTTTGCAGAATTGGGTGAATGCCCTCGGTTTCGTGCATCCTGGCCGGCCTAATGAATGAAGATCAGCACAAGACGCTTGCCCAAGTTTGACAGAACCATAACGCGCATGATTCAACAATCATGTCCGATACAAACGCGGCTTGGACTGTTGGTCGTATTGAAGATTGTATCAACGTAAAAACCAGTAAAAGGATAATACGCCCGACAGGGTTCGAACCTGTGACCTGCGCTTTAGGAAAGCGCTGCTCTATCCAACTGAGCTACGAGCGCGGCATTGACCTGTATTGTAACCAAATTTTTTTTGTCATGATCAACGTCTGATATCTCAATCTTGAAAAACAAGATCGACAATATTAAGTAACTCCACTTTACAACCGATGAACTACACCGGCGGGTGTTCCGGGCATGGACACTTTTGGGAGCAGTCTCTGTTCTACGGAGATTGACCGGTGGCATGTGCCAATGCATTTTTTTAAGAATCACTTGGAGATCTGTTTCAAATAGATATTAGTCAACCCCGGCTGCATGGGTGCAGAGCGGGGCTTGTGTCGTCTTGTCATGACAACAACCAGTTAGCGGTCCAGATTCAGTTCAACCCAATTAGGCGTCAAACGCCAAGCCCATTGACAGGGAGGGCAACATGTCGGAACAGGAAAAAACAATCACTCAAACCAATGTTCGTGACCTGGTCGGAAAGTATCTGACGTTTCATCTGAGCCAGGAACAGTACGGTGTCTCGCTGCTTGCGGTCCGTGAAATCATCGGACTCATGGACATCACCCATGTCCCCAGAACGCCTGAGTATGTCCGTGGTGTGATCAACCTGCGTGGCCGGATCATCCCAGTGGTCGATCTGCGTCAGAAGTTTGGCATGAAGGCACAGAAAGACACCGAAGTCACCTGCATTATCGTCGTGGAGATGAACTACGAAGATCAGGTCATTCAGATCGGCATCCTGGTTGATGAAGTCGACGAAGTGCTTGACATTCAGGAAGACCAGATCGACAACCTGCCGAGCATCGGTGCAGATATGAGTATGAACTACATCTGCGGTGTGGCCAAGATCAGTCAACGCGTGGTCATGTTACTCGACATTCAGCGTGTCCTTTCAGCAATGGACTTAAATGAACTCGTCAAAACGGCTGGGAATAATGCAGGTAACACACCTGCAGTCGCAGCATAACGTTTGGGATACACAATCAATTCACTTCCGTTAAGGGAACTATCATCATGTTTGGGAAAATGACTGTAGGAAAGAAAATCGCGTCAGGCTTTGCAGTGGTTCTGATCCTCACCGGCATTCTGGGATACATCGGCTTTAATGCTGTCGACAAAATTCAGCAGATCACCGACAAGGCCAGTGATACCAATCGACTGGTGAATATGGCCAAGGATGCCCGTGTTCTCAATCTGCTTTACATGCGTAAAGGGCAGCAATCGGATCTGGATGAAAACGCCAAGGTGCTCAAGGAAATTCACGAACAGATCCAGATCACACACGATAAATTCATGGATCCGACGGACCGCGCAGGCATCATGCAGGCCAAGGATCAAGCCAAGAAGTATCAGGATGCTCTGGCGCATTGGGTCCAACTCGATAATCAACAGTCTCAGGCCGAAGATCGCATGGCCTCCCTGGCCCAGAACTTCATCACGGAATGTGATGAACTGGGAGCAGAAGAGAAAGCTGAATTGGCTCAGTTAAAAGACAAGTCCCGCAAAGATCAGGAAGACAAACTCCTGACGGTGGAATTGGCTGCTGAACTACGCACGCTTTCCAAGACCTGCCGCGTTGAAGTCATCAAGTACATGCAGACCAAAGAGGCACAATACCTTCAGCAGAATGATCAGACCGTTAAACAGATTGCTGATGCTGCTGATCAACTGATCGCCGCCCTGAAAGACCCCAAGGACCAGCAGCTGATCGCTGAACTCAAGAACCATGCCATGCAATACAAGCAGGGCCTTGGAACCTGGCAGGAATACGACAGTGCCCAGGACAAATTGAGCAAAGAACTTGATGCCATTGCCGATAAATTCCAGGACACTTGCGAAAAACTGGCCCATGAACAAGCATCTGAGATTACCGAACTGGTCAAATCCGGACAAGTCCAACAACAGGTGATTCAGACCAAGCTAACCCAGGTGCAGACGGCTGAAACCATGATCCAATTGGCCAAGGAATGCCGTATCCTTGAAAAGGATTACATGGTCAAGCAGGATGAGGCAAGCAACAAGAAACTTCTGCAGACGGTTGCACAACTTAACAACCAATGCACGAAGCTCTTGAATTCTCTCAAAGAGGAAGTCGACCGTGAACGTGTCAGGGAATTGACAGACGATCTGCAACAATACGAACAGATTTTCAAGAAGTGGGCATCGCTGTTTGATAGTAAGAGTCAAACCGAATCAAAGATGATCGAGCATGCCAACGTCTTCTTTGCCCAATGCGACACATTTCAAACAGAGCAGCAAAAAGAATTGGTTGAACTGAAGAAGACTTTGCTTGCAGATGAACAGCGCAAACAGTGGACTTCAGATACGGCTGGCGAACTGATCATTCAGGCGGGTATCGCTCGTCGCCATGAAATGAATTTTATGATGCACCAGGATACAGCTTACCTGGATAAAAACCACGAATCCGTGGCAAAGATTCTGGAGCTTTGTGATGGACTGGTTGAAAAACTCCTTGATCCCCGTGACAAGAAAACCGTTGACGATCTGAAAAAACTGGCGGTTGACTATCAGAAGTCAGTCGATCAGTGGGGCGAACTGATGGGCGAAAAGTATACGTCCGAAGGGCGTCTCGTGACAGCGGTCAAGGACTTTGTTGATGAATGTCAACATCTTGGCGAAGGGCAACAGGAAAAAATGCTTGCTCAGATCAATTCCTCCAGTGTGCTCACTTCCACGGGTGCGATCCTCACCATCATCATCGGCAGCGTCCTGGCCTTCTTCATTGCCTCAGGCATCATCCGTCCGTTGCGTCGCATTATTGATGGTATGGAAAACGGTGCCTCGCAGGTTTCGCAGGCATCTGACCAGGTTTCAAGTTCCAGCCAATCCATGGCAGAAGGCGCTTCGGAACAGGCATCGAGTCTTGAAGAAACCAGTGCTTCACTGGAACAAATGAATGCCACCGTCCGTCAGAATGCTCAAAACGCACAGTCTGCCAACAGCATGGCTGAAGAAGCCCGCAGCATGTCGGTCAAGGGCAATGAAGCCATGAAGCGACTGACGCAGACGATCAGCAAGATCAAGGATTCCTCCGACCAGACAGCAAGCATTCTCAAGACAATTGATGAGATCGCCTTCCAGACGAACCTGCTTGCCTTGAACGCTGCTGTCGAAGCCGCCCGCGCAGGTGAAGCTGGCAAGGGATTCGCGGTGGTCGCTGAAGAAGTCCGCAGCCTTGCTCAACGCAGTGCCGAAGCATCCAAGTCAACGGCTCAATTGATTGAAGACGCCTGTCGCAATGCCGATCAAGGTGTGGACGTGGCTTCAGAAGCCGAAGCGTCACTGACCCAGATTGATGCAGCGGTGACCAAGGTGACCGAACTGATCAACGAAGTCTCCTCTGCCAGCAACGAGCAGGCCGATGGCATTGATCAGGTGACCAAGGCTGTGAGTCAGATGGACCAGGTCACTCAGGCCAATGCTGCCAACAGTGAAGAGTCCGCTGCAGCCAGTGAAGAACTCAGTGCCCAGGCCGAAGAACTCAACAGCATGGTCGATGAGTTGGTAGGCATGGTGATGGGTCAGCGCAAGGTCAATCGCAGCATGCGTTCAACACCTGCCAAAGTGACCAAGTCACATGCACCCAAGCCCAGAAAAGTGGCAGCTTCACATGCAAGCTCAAAGTCTCAAGCATCCACTGTGATTCCGCTGGATGACGATGATGACATGAGTGATTTCTGAAAATAACAACCTGTGGTCGTGTCATCGAAAGGTGACACGACCCATTTCAAGACATGACCGTGTGGACGGTCTGAATACACCGCCGGACTCTGAAACATAAACGAGTCATATAGAACAGGATTCAGTCATGCTTCAACTTTTCAAATCGATGGGTGTCACCTCAAAAATTGTTTTGACCGTGATTGTGTTGATGCTGCTGGTTGCAGTCGTCATCAATTACGTGTTCATCAGCAAGTATCGTGATAACATCACACATGCCATGGCTGACCGGGCTGCATCATTCACCGCGGTGGCTGATGAAACCAAGAATCACGTTGCCAAGATGAATAATCTCAATCTCTTCGACAACAAATCCATCGTTGAAGAAATGCAAACGGTTCGCAAGAACAAAGGTGACTACAAGGCCACCAATGCATTCCAGTCCATCCCGGTTGTCGCCGGTTGGTTGGCTGCCGAAAAAGCTGCCAAACGTGAAGGGTTGGACTTTAAGGTGCTCGCTTTTGAGGCCCGTAATAAAGCCAATGAACCGCAGCCCGGCTCATTTCGCGCTACCTTGCTCCAGGATCTTGAAGATCAGATCAAGAAGGGTGGCGACGAAGCCGTTTACCGTATTGATGAGCAGACCAACACACTTCACTACTTTCGTTCCATCAAACTCACCGAAGACTGCATGAGTTGCCATGGTCAGCCGCGTGGCAAGTACGATCCGGATCAGGACGGCCTTGACGTACTTGGATTTCCCATGGAAGGCTGGAAGGTCGGTGATATGCATGGTGCTTTCGAAGTGGCGATGCCCATGTCGCTGGTTGACAATCAGGTGGCAAGCTTCACCAAGTCCAGTGCCATCTGGATGATTGGTTTGTTGACTTTGGCTGTGGTCAGCTTGATCGGCTTGACCCATCGCGTCCTGGGCTTGCCCCTGCGTCGGATTATCGATCGCATGGAAAGTGGTGCAGACCAGGTTTCCCAGGCATCCGGTCAGGTCTCCGGCTCCAGCCAGGCCATGGCAGAAGGTGCTTCGGAACAGGCATCGAGTCTTGAAGAAACCAGTGCTTCACTGGAACAGATGAATGCCACCGTCCGACAGAATGCTCAAAACGCTCAGGAAGCCAACACCATGGCAGAAGAAGCGCGACAGGTGTCGGTTAAGGGTAACGAAGCCATGCAACGTCTGACTCAGACGATCAGCAAGATCAAGAGTTCGTCCGACCAGACAGCGAGCATTCTCAAGACGATTGATGAGATCGCCTTCCAGACCAACCTGCTTGCCTTGAACGCTGCTGTCGAAGCCGCCCGCGCCGGTGAAGCTGGCAAGGGATTCGCGGTGGTTGCTGAAGAAGTCCGCAGCCTTGCTCAACGCAGTGCCGAAGCCTCCAAGTCAACGGCCCAGTTGATCGAAGACGCCTGTCGCAATGCCGATCAAGGTGTGGATGTGGCCTCAGAAGCCGAAGCGTCACTTTCACAGATTGACGATGCCGTCTCACGCGTGACCCAGCTGATCAATCAGGTCTCCTCCGCCAGTACCGAGCAGGCCGATGGCATTGATCAGATCACCAAGGCCGTGGGACAGATGGACCAGGTCACTCAGGCCAACGCGGCCAGCAGTGAAGAGTCCGCCGCCGCCAGTCAGGAACTCAGCGCCCAGGCAGAGGATCTGAACTGCATGGTCAACGAATTGGTCGCCACCGTCTTCGGTGAAGGCAGCAGTAATCATCGTGCCAAAACAAGAGTCAAACCGGTGAAGACGCCTGCTGTTTCACATCAGTCCAAGCCGGCACCGCGTAAGCAAGCTCAACCGGCCAAGGCACACGCTCAGCAGGTGATTCCGCTGGATGACGATGACGATTTCTCTGAGTTCTAAATCAACCATGCATCAAGCTGAATAACATTCATCAACCAACCGGCTGTGATCTGAAAAGGTCGCAGCCGGTTTCCCATAACCTGGAGTTTTTACGATGGCAATACAAGCGGGATTGGGTTTGATACAGGACAGTGGTCCCATGGATACGACCACGTTCAACAAGTTACGTTCCATGATCTATGATCGCTGTGGCATCACCTTACGCGATACCAAGCGGACCATGCTCAGCGCCCGTATCCGCAAACGTCTGCGAGACCTTTCGCTCAGCAGCTTTGCCGACTACCTTGATTTTCTGGTCAATGAGGCTCAGGAAGATGAATGGGTTGAGTTGATCAATGTCGTCTCAACCAATGTGACCGCGTTTTTCCGTGAACCGCATCACTTTGAAGAACTCCTGAAAGCGGTCGATCAGTGGGTTCGCGCCGGCCAAAAACGACTGCGTATCTGGTCGGCAGCCAGTTCATCCGGCCAGGAACCCTACACCTTGGCCATCGTGATCCGACGCGCCTTGAACCTGGCTGGTCACAATGAAGTCGATGCCAAAATTCTTGCAACCGACATCTCCACCAAGATGCTTTCGATCTGCAAAGTCGGCCAATATCCCACCGAAGCCATCAAGCCGATTCCTGTTGAGGAACGCAATCGCTATTTCAAACTCGACCGATCCACAGGCATGCAACAGGTCAGTCCTGATTTACGTCGCATGATCACCTTTGCCCGTTTGAACTTGACCGAAGCCCCCTATGCGATGAAGGGGCCGATGGACGCCATTTTCTGCCGTAATGTGATGATTTATTTCGACAATCATGTTCGCAGCAAAATCATCGATCAGGTTCTGCGACTCCTCAAACCCGGTGGCCTGTTTATGATCGGCCACGCAGAGAGTATCCAGGGGCCACAGCTCAAACAGTTCACCCGCATCGGTGCGTCGATGTATCGCAGGAAATAACACACCAGTCCATGTCACGAAAATGAAAACACCTCAATGCTCAACGTTGAGGTGTTTTTTTGAATGGATGATTCACACGTGAGATTCAAACGCACCTTCAATATGTCGAATCTGTGGTTCTTTGCCAGATGGGAAACTCACGCCGATGACATCAAAACGGATCATCAGATTTTCGAGTTTGGCGCGACGACACCAGTAGGCTGCAAGCTTCACGAGTTGGCGTTGTTTGCGATGATCCACCCGGAACTCAGGCAGATGATAGGCATCCGTCTCGACTGAGGTTTTGACTTCCACGAACACCACGGTTTTCTGGTCCGCACTGAGCGCAACGATATCCAATTCACCTTGTTTGGTTTTGAGATTGCGTTCGAGAATCCGATAGCCGCTTTGCTTGAGGTGATCTGCAGCAAGTTGCTCACCACGCTGCCCAATGGATCGGGGCTTGGGTTGCGTGAGTTTTCGCCAAAGTTGCCGAATCATGACTGGCCTGCGTAGACGCTCATGCAGATGTTCAGCAGGCGATTGTGCATTTCAACCAGATCGTTGTAGCTGCCTTCATCCAGAAGTCGCTTCTGGTATTCCTCGGTGTAGCGGTTGTATTGCTGCTGCTTGAGGATGCGTTCGATATCCAGTTGGACTTCCTTAAGCGATTTGGATTCACCGTGACTGATGGTGTCGACGTAGACCCATGTGTACATGGAGCCGACTTTCATGCGCGGTGAGTGCCCGCCAGCAGCAAGCTTGAGCGTGGCTTCGTTGAGTGCATCGTTGCCAAAGGGTTCACCCTTGATGCCTTTGCCGAACAAACCCTTCTTTTCCCAGTCGCGTGGGTTAAGCACATTGTCACCTGCGATGTCCAGGAAGCTGCGACCCTTTTGAAGTTCCTTGTCGATCTGGTTGGCCACGTTGTCATCATGCGTACGGATCATGTGAATCGTGCGGCCGGCAGGGGGGTTGAAGTCTTCATAGTGATCGCGGTAATAGCGTTCAATGTCCTTGCGACTGACGTTGATCTTCGGCCAGAGTTTGGCTTTGAGATAGTTCTGAACGACGACCTGGTTACGCTTTTCACTGACGCGCTGTTCCAGGGTCATCCCTGTTTTGCGGAGACTTTCAAGGTTCGCTCGTTCAGCTGAACCGATACCTTCTTCTCGGATGAGTTCTTTACGAAATTCTTTGAGATAATGAAGCAGGCCCATCTGGTTTTGCTCGGTGAGTTGGTTTTCCGCTTCACCCAGAATCAAGGCATCCATGACGATCTGCTTAAGTCGCCCCTGAAGCATGGCACTGGCCTGCTGACGGAATTGGGGGGCAGGCAGGCGTGTGCCAAGGTCGGTTAAACGTTCGTGGACATCCTTGAAAATACTGCGAGCATAGATTGCTCGACCATTGACCTGACCAACCATGCCAGCAACAAAGAATGTGGCGGCTTCGGCCTTGGAAGTGTTGAGTGTTTTCTCGTCGTCGCTGGTTGCTTCCTGGACAATCGTCGGATTGGTGACCGGCGCGCTGGCCTGTTCACTTTCGGTTTGCACAAAGTCCGACGTGGACAGCTTCACCGATTCGGTTTTGGCAGGCTTGGCGGGGCCATCAACTTTGGCGGACTTGTTGTTGGATTGACAGCCCACCGCTGTGAGCAGACAACCCGTCAGGACGCATATCATCGAGGTGTGTTTCATGGCCGACAATTTTAAGTCCCTTCAGATCACGCGGCAATTCGCCTCGTGTTTGTTTTAGACGATTAACTTAGAAGACGTTCCAGATCCTCACGCGAGAGATTACGCAACGGTGATTGATCACCGCCGACAATGGCGTCAGCCAACTGGCGTTTGCGATCCTGCAACTCGGCGATGCGCTGCTCCACGGTGTTCTGACAGATCATGCGATATGCAAACACGTGACGCGTCTGACCGATACGGTGCGTTCGGTCGATGGCCTGCTGTTCAACTGCAGGATTCCACCACGGGTCGAGAATAAACACATACTCCGCTGCCGTGAGGTTCAGACCCAGACCACCGGCCTTGAGACTGATCAGGAAGACGGGACAATCCGGATCATCCTGGAAACGCTGGACGCGACGTTTGCGGTCACGTGTCTGACCGTCGAGATACTCGTAGACAATGCCATGCTCTTCAAGACGGCTGCGGACAATCGAAAGCATTTCGACGAATTGGCTGAAGATCAATGCCTTGTGACCTTCCTCCGCCAATTCGAGCACCATTTCGATGAGCGCTTCGAGTTTGGCGGACGGTTCGCCGCGACGGTTGGGGTCGATCAGGCCCGGGTGACAGGATGCCTGACGCAAACGCAGCAGGGCTTCGAGCACCATCATCGCTGAACCACCGCTGGATGCGGGGACCGAACCTTCGCTGCCATCGGTGGGCAGGCCGCTCTTGGACCCCAGCAGGGAGTTGCGGTAATGCAGACGCAATTCGTCGTAGAGTTTGCGCTGCTGCGGTTCCATTTCGCAGACGATGGTCTGTTCGGTCTTGTCGGGCAGATCCTTGAGCACCTGCTTCTTGGTTCGGCGGAGAATAAACGGGCGCAGGGCGTCAGCAATCTGATTGGCCACATTCGTCTTGGGTTTCTCGACACCACGGTTACTCATCGTCGGCTTGGCCGAAGACTTCGAACCTATATCACCACGGACCAGTTGACCGAAGCGAAGCGATGAACCCAGGAAGCCGGGGTTGAGGAATTCGAAGATGGACCACAGATCACCCAGGTGGTTTTCCACCGGTGTACCCGTCAAGGCAAGGCGGTGTTGCGTGTTGAGTAAGCGCGCTGCCTTGGCGGATTGGCTGGACGGATTCTTGATCGCCTGCGCTTCGTCGAGCACCACATAGTCAAACGGGCAGTTGCGCAGTTCGGTGATATCGCGACGCATCAAGCCAAAGCTGGTGACGATCAGGTCGTGATCCTTGAACTGTTCGCGGAGTTTTTCACGTTCGTTACCAGCATAGGCAAGCACGCGCAGTTCCGGCGTGAAGCGCTCGGCTTCATCAATCCAGTTAAACACCACCGATCGCGGGGCAACGATGAGTACCGGTTGTTTGGGGATACCGCTGGCCTGTTCCTGTTGCTTGCGAAGCCAGACGCGCGATGCAAGCAATGCCAACACCTGAACGGTTTTACCCAGACCCATGTCGTCAGCAAGAATACCGCCCATGCCGAATTGGCGAAGGAAGTCGAACCAACCCAGCGCTTCAGCCTGGTAGGGGCGAAGCTCACCGTGGAAGTTTTCGGTGGTTTCAAGGGGCTTGATGCCATCAAACTCGCGGAGTTTCTGGCGGGCCTGGGCAAAGGCTTCGTCGACACTCACCAGTTCCTGCTTGCGCAACAAACCATCAAGGATCGCAGCCTGGTTGGACTTGAATCGCAGGTGATCGTCCTGCAACTCACCGATGGTGGTCAGCAGGCCATGCTCGTTAAGCCATTCGTCTGGAAGCAGACCGTGTGATCCGTCGGAGAGTTGGATCATCGTGCGGCCTGTGCGTGCAGCAGCAAGCAGTTGGGGCAGGGCGATTTCTTCGGTCCCGTTTTCAGTTTCGAACTTGACGCTGCCGCGCAGTTCAAACCAGTCGATCCCCGAGGAGACCGACAGGCGTGCTGGGCCGGATTGGCGGACGACGCGCTGGTCAGCGGTGACACCCCAACCATGTGCAAGCAATTCCGAGACAATGTTGGGCAGGCTTTTGGCGGGGAAACTCAGCAGTTCGCCGGGGTTTGACGGATTCTGCTTCATGCCGATGGTCAACAGCCACGCCAGGCAATCATGTTCAAACCGAATGTCACGACGGACAAGGTTCTGCGTCGTCAATGTGTCGCTGGCGTCATCATCACCATTGTCACCAACATCCTCGGTGTTGTCAGACGCTGGTGTGTTGTCCTGCGATTGCTCATCCTGTTGAGCATCGGTTGATGCTTCGTCATTTAACGCCTCGACGGTTTGATTTTCAGTTTCCGTTGTGGCTTGCGTGTCTGTGTTCGTTGTTTCGTCAGCGGTGTTTTGCTGAGCGTTTTGTTCGTCGCTGCTTTGCTCTTCGTCGGACTCCTCTGCCGGCGGGGGTGGGGCGGGAGAGTCGGTGACAAAGCGGCCGGGCTGCGAGGGATTCACGCGAGCATTGCCATAGGAAAACCAGGGACGGGCGGTGAGTGTGCCTTTGAGTTGCTTGGAGTTTTCCGTGGTCGCTGCGGGGCTGAAGATCTCGATGTTCTGTTCCGGGCGAATGCGCTGCTCGGTCCAACCGACATCATCCGGCAAATCGACTTCGGGAATCTGGGGCAACTTGTACAGTCGATCCAGGAAACGCGAGAGGTCATCCATGGGCACTTCGAGTTTTTCAACCGATTCGTGCCGACCCAGTTCATCGCGATACTGATTGATCCACTGGCTGGCGCCGTGATCATAAAATGGGGCGACCATGTTGTCGTAGACCACAATCCCGTCGTGGCCTGAAAGAATCAGATCCGGCTTGTCGGCAGGCATGGTGTGACCTTGACGACGCAGTTCCAACTCAAAGCCGACTTTTTGTTCGTCTTCAGAAAGATTGCCAACCAACCACAACGCCCAAGGCGGACGCGGTGAGGAAGTCTGCATGACATCGGGATCATCGGCATCCCAACTCAGCGGCAGGAGATTGTTCCCCTCAGCAGCAAGCAGACAGCGGCCGGTTCGGATCATCCTTGCAAGCAGCAGTTGGCGACCTCCCTGGGGAAGCACGAACACACACTGCGACCGCGAAATCGCGCGCGATGACGAACGGCTGGACCAGTCATCCTCCACCGGATGCGAACCCCCCATCAGCAGCGAGCAAAGCTGCTTGTCTTCGGGTTCGGTGAGTGTGTGGATGATCTGTTCACTGACTTTAAATTGTTTGGGGGCAGACCAACCGTCGCGCGTCGGCTGACGGAAACGCAGTTCGATCACCGCGCTGTTGTGTCGGAAGGACGCTTCCGGTTGGAGGATGTAGCAGACCTGACGCTGCACGGGCAGATGCGATTGGGCAGCATCGCCGGAGAGTGACCCGACACGCAGGTGACTTAGGCGTGTGGCCCAGACCGGTTCGGTGCGTGTGATCACGTTGATTTTGGAGCGTTCGCGTTTACGAGCTTTGGGGGATGACGGGCGGATATTTTCCACGCGGGTGTGATCGTCATCACGGCCTTCGGGATATTCGGAGAGTTCAACCAGTGCGCCGTAGATGTGTTCACACATGCCGGCTTCTTCGCATTGATCACAGGTGCAGCCGACGGCGACGCGATTACCCGAGCCTCCTGGAGCCAGTTCGACTTCGAAGGTTTCGCTTTGTTCATCGGTGATGACAAACTGTGCCAGCGTGCCGTTTTCCACCGGCACCCGTTGAACACGGTTGTTGGTTTGATGCGCACGCCCCGTCATTCGCATTTTGGGGCTGAAGTATGGCTGCCATGCCAATAACCAGGACATAAGTCTCTCCGCGGGATATCGAAATCAGGCCATCGGCAGCGGGGCGACTCAGTGAATCACCCCAACGCCACGCCGAATCACCAAGCATACCACCAAAAGTTGTTTCTGCAAGGCGGGCCAATGTTGCTCCGATCTTTCTGGTTCGACTCTACCGCTTGAAATGTAAAGGTTTATGCGGATTTGGCGGGAGTCAGTTGTTTGACAGTAAACCTTCTGAGTGATAAGGTTTGAGTAGATTTTCCCCAATCCCTCCCAACTAGCACGGAGGTTCATGTTCATGAACTTGCGAATGTTCTCTGCGATCATCATTGTTTTGACGGTTGTCCTCACCGGCATCAACGCCAATGCACAACAGCTCAAACTCGACACCGATTTGATTTCAACCCCGTCGACACTCGATGGTGCCCAACAGCTCAAGCTTGATGAGTATGCCAATTTCTGGATTCAGAAAATGCTCACCAGCCCGGACCCGGAAGTCTCCGCAGCGCGTGATCAATTGGTCTCGCCACTGCGACATCCTTCCAAGTCCAAAGTCTTTGCTGCGGCCTATTCATCGACGTTGATTGAAAAGATTCCCGAAAAACTCATTCAGTCGCAGCGCATGATTGTTCGTTTCAATGCCATGCTTTGTCTGGCGGATCTTTCAGACAAGTCGGCGATTCCGATTGTCCAGGCAGGTTTGGCGGACACCAACCCGGCGATCCGTTATCTGGCAGCCCAGGCTGCTGGCAAGCTTGGTGCCAAACTCGACAATCCTTCACAGGTGATGATTCTGACACTCTTGCAGAATGTGTTTTTCAATGAGCCGGATCAGGTGGTCATCGAGCAGATTCTCGGGAGCATGAGTCAGTTAACCATCCCTCAGGCCCGAAGCACGATGCTTTTTGCGCTTAACGAACATGTGAATGTGCATCATGGCAACCCGACCATCACGCTCAAAGCCGATTACGATGCAATGAGAATTCTGTTTAAGAATATCGTCACCGAGCAGGCAGGCGGTCAGGAAATCACCTTGCAGATTGCCAAGCAGTTCGCCCGTGCCGCGTTTCGGTTCATGCTTCATTGCAGCCGAGCGCTCGACCAGGGCCGTGTGCATCAATCCCTGCAAAACCAGTACACCAGCATGATCCTGCTCTCAGAACAGATTCTGCGTTGGATCAGCACCCGTGTGATGCAGGTTTCTGAAAACACCCTGCCACAGAACGACATGTCGCCGAACATCCGTAACAGTTCATGGACGGCCTTACATCTACGTTCGACGGAGTGGGGTACCATGCTTCAAGGTGCGCCGTTTAACATCTCCCAGCGTGATCTGGCTGTGCCGACCGCCCGGTAAGATCAAGCCAACCTGAAAAAATAAAACGCGTCGACGAATGCTCCATTCATCGACGCGTTTTTTTATTGGTGTGTTGCTTGTCTGTGTGGTGTCGTGAAATCGGGAATTGATACGAACCCATTGTTTCGTCATTCCCGCGCAGGCGGGAATCCAGTGGCATTCTGTTGACGCTTTGCAAGTTCCACTGGACTCCCGCCTTCGCTGGAGTGACGGATAAAGGCAAAAGTTGATGAGAGTCGTTCTGTCATGTCGTTTGAAATCGCTGCGACACTTCCGGGGGGGTATGTCGCTGATGCCTTACAGGCTCGGGTTAATCAACGGACTTTGTGCCGGCGCCGGTTGAGCGGCATCGGCGACGGCCTGCTGCCCCGTGGATTGGGCGCTGATCACCTGGTCGACTTCACGCATCAGATCAAGATAGTCCATCTGCGCCATCTGAAACTGCTGCAGCGTCAGGCTGTGAACCACCGCGTTCTGCAGTGTTTGAAGCTTCTGCTTCTCTTCGACTTCAATGGGCTTACCCGCAGCTTCCTTCTCAGACAACGTCTGAATGAAACGCTGATAGTCGTTCATGGCACGCTGGGCTTCCATGTCCTCTTCGAGTCTCTTGATCGCGGCTTCGAGTTTTTCGCCCACCGAGTTCTCGGCAATGAGTTTGCCCAGTTTCTTGGCGGCATCGATGATTTCCTGCTTGGTGGCCATGGTCTGTCCTTATCTTTTTACGGCTTGTTTCATACGCTTCACCCAAGCCCGAGGCTGAGCAAAGCCAAGACTGGGATACCTGCTGCATCCCGCTTCTATCCCAATCAGCATAACGTTTATTACGCATCATGCCCATTGATCCTGACATCGCCTGCCAGTTTGGGGTACCATGACCACATTAAAACAGCTAAAACACAAGGCCCAATCCATTATGTCAGAGCGGCTTGAAAAACAAATTCTCGAACATGTCTCCGATCAACGCTATCAACCCACACAGGTCCATCTCCTGGCTAAAGCGCTGGGTGTCGAATCAAATGACCAGGATACCTTCCGTGAAGCGGTCACCAACCTGCTTGATTCAGGGCAGGTCGTCCACGGTGCTGCCAACAGCATCTGTCTGCCTCCCATGGGACGCGAAGTCATCGGCACATTCCGTCTTAACGAACGTGGCTTTGGTTTTCTCCAGCCTGATCCCGATAAACGTACCGGCCACGGCGACCTGTTCATCCCACAAGGCAACACGCTTGGGGGCATGACCGGTGATCGCGTCCGTGCCAAGGTCATCCCACGCCGCAGTCGTGGTGATGGCAAATCACCTTACATCGGGCGCATTGTCGAAATCATCCAACGCTCTGATAAACAGTACGTCGGCTGTCTCTTCAAACAGGGAAGTCAATGGCTGGTGAAAGTTGATGGCAAGATTCTCCCCGAACCGGTCATCATCCGTGACCCGCATGCCAAGAACGCTGCCGCCAACGACAAGGTCGTCATTGAACTCACGCAGTATCCGACCGAGCGTTACCTGGCTGAAGGTGTCATCGTCGATGTGCTCGGTGAGACGGGGGAGCCGGATGTCGAAACCACTGCGGTGATGCGTGCATTTGGCTTGGAAGAGAAGTTTGATAAACAGGTCATGGAACAGGCACGTGAAGCTGCCAAGTCGTTTGATCCTGAGAATCTGCCAGCAACGCGCGAAGACTTGCGTGATGTCTTTACGCTGACCATCGACCCGCCGGACGCCAAGGACTATGACGATGCGATCAGCCTCTCGAAGTTCGATTCGCCGCAGGGCGATGGGGCGGTGTATGAGTTGGGCGTGCACATTGCTGACGTGAGTCACTTCGTGCCGATGGGGACCAAGCTTGATGACGAAGCCTACCTTCGCGGCAACAGCACGTACCTGCCACGCAAGGTCATCCCGATGCTTCCCGAGCTGCTTTCCAACGGTGTTTGTTCGCTGCAGGAAGCCGTACCCCGTTTCACCAAGACCGCAATCATTCGCTATGACGAAGAGGGGAAACGTCTTGGTTTTCGCGTGTGCAATGCGGTGATCCAGTCGGATAAACGTCTGACTTATCTCGAAGCGCAGGCACTCATCGAAAGTGATCTCAAGGAAGCGATCAAGCACGCCAGGACCGAGCCGAAGTATCCGAAGTTAACCATGCCGACGCTTAAGCTTTTTGATGAGTTGGCCAAGCTGATTCTCCAACGCCGTCGCGCCAGTGGCATGATCGAGTTGGGTTTGCCCGATGTGGATCTGGTCTACGATGATTCGGGGCGCGTCATTGATGCACAACGTGAAGACGATGCCTTTACCCATCGCATTATTGAGATGTTCATGGTCGAAGCCAACGAGGTGACCGCCGAGTTGTTTGATGGCTTGGATATCCCGATGATCCGTCGTGTGCATCCTGACCCCAGTTCGTTTGACATTGATGAACTGCGGCAGTTCGCTCGCGTTGCAGGTTACAACATTCCATCTCAGCCGACGCGCAGTGAGTTGCAGGAACTGCTTAACTCCGTGCGTGGTAAGCCTGCCGAACAAGCCGTCCACTTTGCCGTTCTCAAGACACTCTCCAAAGCTGAATACGCCCCCATGCCCATCGGACACTTTGCTTTGGCATCGGAGCATTACACGCACTTTACCAGCCCGATCCGACGTTATCCCGACCTGGTGGTCCACCGCGCGATTGATGCCTATCTCCAGGCCAAGGGCGATGGTGATGGTGGCAAGAACAAGAAGAAAACCGTCCAGGGCATGCTCGATGACAAACGCGTGCCTGACGAAGTCAAACTCGGTGAGATCGGTAAACACTGCTCAGCAACCGAAAGAAACTCCGAAGCTGCCGAACGCCAACTGCGATACTTCCTTGTGCTCCAGTTGCTCGCTGAACACCTGGGCGATGACTTTGAAGGCACCGTCACCGGCGTGACTAACTCCGGCGTGTTCATGCAGATCGACAAGTATCTCGTCGACGGCTTCATTCGCACCGCGGACCTGCCCGGTGGCGGTAAATCACGTCACGGTGAACTCTGGCGTTTGAACCGCAATACCGGTCAACTGGTTGCCCAACGCTCCGGCCGCGTCATTGCCATCGGTGATCAATTTGTCATCCGCATCGCCCGTGTTGATCCGGCTGCCCGCATGCTTGATCTGGTGATCGTGGAAAACAAGGGTGGCAACAAACCCAAGCATGCCCCGACACCCGACAAGACAAAACGCAAGCAACCCAAGGGCGCTCGCGAGGCACATCAGCAGTCGATGAACATCAAACGTCTGAAAAAGAAAGACAGCGTCGGTGGCAGCAAAAAGAAGAAACACCGCAAAGGCCGCGGCCGTCGTTAAATCTCAGTTAGAAACATCAACTCAGGCGAGCCGCGTTGTGCCAACGGGGGATTGAGCGAAGCTCAAATTTAACTTCTGAGTTGGGGCACATTCTGCAGAAGCACGTTGTTGTTGTACGACATGAGTTTCAAATAAGCAAGCTACGCAAAAGTCACTACAATTTCCATCATGCTCCACATGCTTGCTGCTTATGTTCATGACATTGATCCGTACGCGATCATGCTCTGGGAAGACGGGCCGATCCGTTGGTACGGACTCTCATACCTGTTTGGCTTTTTGCTTGCCTACCTGCAGATTCGTCGGATTGTCAGCGTCGGACATTCGAGCTTGCAACCCAAGGAACCTGCGGACTTCGTGATCGTGCCTGCCATTGGTTTGGTGGTCGGGGGGCGTCTGGGGTATGTCCTGTTTTACAGCCCGGATATGTTGTTTCGCTTTACGGATTCCATGCCGTTCTGGGATGTGCTTGCGATCAACAAGGGCGGGATGGCTTCGCATGGCGGGATCATCGGCCTGATCATCGCCTGCTGGTACTACAGCTACCGTCGCAAACATTCGCTTTCGCATCTGCTTGATCTGTGTGCGATGACCGCACCGATTGGCGTGTTCTTCGGCCGCATTGCCAACTTCGTCAATGGTGAACTCTATGGCAGGCCTTGCGACCCGGACTTTGCCCTGGCTGTGAAGTTCCCGCAGGAAATGGAGACGTGGGACAACGGCCTGCTCACGCAAGTCTCCCGCGAACTGCCTGCCCCGGATCACGTGGTCAATCAGGGGATGTATCACTATGTCCACTGGTTCATCAAGCAGGTTCAGAATCACAATGAAAAGGCGTTGGAGATTGCCCGCGATTGGGTGACGCCACGGCACCCGTCTCAAATCTATCAGGCATTACTTGAAGGGTTACTGCTTTGGATCATTCTCGTGATCATCTGGCGTAAACCCCGCAAACCGCTGGTGGTCTCCGGCTGGTTCTGCACACTCTATGCCGTCTTCCGCGTCATTGCCGAGTTCTTCCGCGAGCCGGACTATGGCATCGGTCTGACATGGGGCTTATCCCGTGGCCAATGGCTGAGTTTCGTCCTCTTTGCATTTGGTCTGGGGATGGTAGTTTTTGCTGCCAAGCGTAAGGTTGAGCCGATGGGTGGTTGGCTCAAGTGAGTTTGCCTTTGGTTTTTTGAAAGCAATACTGCGTTTCAACGTTTAAATTTTAACCACAGAGTCACAGAGACACAGAGCCCGAAAGTCAGAGAATGCTCTTGTTTTGTATTTCTCTGTGCCTCTGTGTCTCTGTGGTTAAGACAAAAATGACAGGTATTCACATTTTAAAACTCACTTCACCAATTCAATCCGCGGATCGACCCACGCGTAGGCCACATCCACCAGCAGGTTCATCAGCACCAACATCGTCGAGAACACCAGCACAACGCCCAGGATCAGGAATTGATCTTTATTCCAAACTGCATCCACAAAGTGCACGCCAAGTCCGGGCAGGTTGAAGACTTTTTCGACCACGAATGAACCGGTCATCGTTGCAGCCGAGGCAGGGCCAAGAAAGCTCAAGACCGGCAGGAAGGCCACCTTCATCGCATGCTTGACCAACGCCTTGTTTTTCGACAATCCCTTGGCACGGGCGGTGCGGATGAAGTCACTTTGCATCACGTCCGCCAACCCCATGCGCGTGAGTCGGGCAATGTATGCTCCGGGCATGGCACACAACGCAAGCGATGGCAGAACCATGTGCTGCCAGGAATCCCAACCTTGAACCGGCAGCCACTTGAGCATCCCCGCGAAGACGATCATCAACACCGATGCCGTCACAAACGTCGGCAAGCTGATCCCGATCACCGCGATCCCCAGCGAACTCATGTCCCACAGCGAGCCGGGTTTCATCGCACTGATCAAGCCCGTCCCCACGCCGATGATTAGCGCTAGGATCAATGCTGTAATGCCGACCTGCACACTCACTGGTAAACCGCTGCCGATGATTTGGTTGACCGTTTGATCCTCGTAAACCAGCGAAGGTCCCAGGTCACCTTTGGTCAGCACATTCACCGAGTAACTTCGCAGAAACGACCACGGACTATCCAGGTTGTACTGCTTGAGCATGGCCTCGGCGATCTCCGGCTTCACTGGTTTGTCCGGATTCTCCAGCGGGTTGCCCGGTAGTAACCATGCCAACGTGAACGTCACGCCAAAGATCACCAGCAAAATCACCGGCAGCTGAATCAATCGCCATGCAATGAATCGGAACATGCTGACATTGTACGGTTTTTGGTTTGAGACATTTTATGAACCCAGAGACGTTTTAAGTCAATGGCTGAACCACAGAGTCACAGAGGCACAGAGAAAGTCAAAATACAAGAGCTTTTCTCTCTTCCTTATTCAGGCTCTGTGCCTCTGTGACTCTGTGGTTCAGCCATTGAGATCAATTGTGAGTTAATTTGTAATACTAAATGACAAATAGGGCCCGATTGCCTACAATGCTCCATCACAAGGAGACAACATCATGGCTTATCTGCTCGGGATTGATATCGGCACGTCCGGGACCAAGACGCTTATCTGTGACCACGCTGGCAAGGTCATTGCTACCGCCATGGCAGAACACACCGTTGAATCGCCCAACCCCGGCTGGTCGGAACAGTCTCCGGTTCAGTGGTGGGACGCGACCTGCAAAGCCACCAAAGCCGTCATCAAGAAAGCCAAAGTCAAACCATCACAAGTGACCGGCATCGGACTCTCAGGACAGATGCATGGCTCGGTGTTCCTGGCAGATGACACCAAGCCACTGCGCCCTGCACTACTGTGGAATGACCAACGCACACAAGCCCAATGCGATGCCATCACCAAGCTCGCAGGGGGCAAACGCAAGCTCATCAACATGGTGGGTAATCCCGCACTCACCGGCTTTACCGCACCGAAAATTCTCTGGGTCCGCGAGAACGAACCCAAGGTTTACGCCAAAACCAAACACATCCTGCTCCCCAAGGATTACATCCGCCTGTGCATGACCGGTGAGTATGCAACGGAAGTCGGCGATGCGTCGGGGACACTGTTACTGGATGTGAAAAAACGCAAGTGGCATACGGGACTAATGAGCAAGCTCGGCATTGATTCGTCACTCATGCCCAACTGCTACGAATCGCACATCGTCACCGGCAAACTCACGGCCACCGCTGCCAAAGCCATGGGACTCGTCAAAGACATTCCCGTCGTTGGTGGCAGTGGTGATCAACCGGCGGGTGCTGTGGGTAACGGCATCGTCCAGGCAGGCATCGTCTCAGCAACGTTGGGGACCAGTGGCGTGATGTATGCCCATGCTTCACAGCCAGTGTATGACAGGGACGGTCGCGTGCATACCATGTGCTCAGCGGTCGAAAACGAATGGTGCGTCTTTGGGTGCATGCTCAGTGCAGGCGGCTCATTCCAATGGTTCCGCAATCACATGGCAGACGTCGAAGTCGCGAAGGCCAAAAAGAAAAAAGTCGATCCCTACACGCTACTCATCCAGCAAGCCCAACAAGCTCAACCCGGCAGCGAAGGCCTGTTTTTCCTGCCGTATCTCACCGGTGAAAGATGCCCCTATGCCAACCCCAATGCACGCGGCGGCTGGATTGGACTCACCGCCCGTCATGACCGCAGTGCCATGATCCGCAGTCTGCTTGAAGGCGTGACCTTCGGCATGGCGGACGCCTTGAACATCATGCAGCAAATGGGCATCGCAACCCAGTCCGTGCGCCTCTCCGGCGGTGGGGCACGCAGCGACTTCTGGCGTCAACTCCAGGCGGATATCTACAACACGCCCGTGGTCACCATCAACACTCAGGAAGGCCCAGCCTACGGTGTTGCATTGCTTGCAGGTGTCGGCACCGGGGTCTGGTCATCCGTGAAACAGGCCTGTCAACAAGCCATTTCCGAGACTGAAAAGCGCAAGCCCAACCGCAAGACCGCCAAGCTGTATCAGCAGTATCACAAGCAGTACCGTAATCTCTATGCTGCGTTGGAACCGATGTATGAGCAGATCGCCAGCCTGTGAGTCTGGCGATGCTAGCAGGACGCTGAGGTCTTGATACAATCTGTGGATTCATTGACAAGGAATACCACATGCCACAGATTGCAGACTTTGATGCCTTTTCCAATATTCGTTTATTCACGCTGACCAACGCTTCGGGGATGTCCGTGAGCATTACCAATTTCGGCGGGATTATCACCAGCATCATGGTGCCTGACCGTAACGGCAAGCTTGAAGACGTGACGCTGGGTTACAAGAAACTTGACCGCTATCTCAACGCGGTGGACAAGCCGTACTTCGGGGCGATCATCGGTCGTGTTGCCAACCGCACCGCCGACAGCAAGTTCACACTTGATGGTGTTGAATACGAACTCAATGCCAACGATGGTGTCAATCACCTGCATGGTGGCAAGACCGGATTTAATGCCGTCGTCTGGGATGCTGAGACACGCGTTGGCAATGGTTTTAAATCGCTTCGTCTGACCTACTGCAGCCCGGACACCGAAGAACATTACCCGGGCAATCTCGATGTCGCAGTCACCTACACACTCACAGACTCCAATGGTCTTTCGATGGAATACGAAGCCTTTACGGATAAGGCAACGCCGGTGATGCTCACCAACCATGCCTACTTCAATCTCAAGGGTGAAGGCAATGGTGATGTGCTCGACCACGTGGTGATGATTGATGCGGATGAGTACTTGCCTGTAACCGTGCGTCAGATTCCCAACGGCCAGATTGTCCCCGTTGAAGGCAGCATCTTCGATTTCCGTCAACCCAAAACAGTTCGTCAGGATTGGAATGATGAGCATCCACAGTTCAAGACCACGCTGGGTTACGATCACTGTTATCAACTCAACCGTGATGATCTGGCAGACGATGAATTGATGCTCGCTTCACGCGTCATCGAACCTGAATCCGGGCGCGTGCTGGAAGTCTACACGCAGGAACCAGCCATCCAGTTTTACACCGGCAACTTCCTGGACGGACGCCTGATGGGCAAAGCCGGCAAACCCTATGTGAAATGCGGCGGACTCTGCCTGGAGACCCAGCAGTTCCCCAACAGTCACAACACCCCCGGCTTCCACGACATCATCCTCAAGCCCGACGAAACCTACAACACCAAGACGGTGTACCAGTTTGGTGTGGAAAAATAAGTCACCAGAATCAACAATCAAAAACGCAGCTCATCGCAATGATGGGCTGCGTTTTTTTTTGTTGGTTGTGTGGTAAATCAGATTTTCAACAATTGACATGTATGTTCGTCTTGTGAATCTCATTTCGTCATTTCCGCGCGTGGGGGTTATGCACGTCATTTTCAAAGTTGAGCACCGGGTGTCAACCCGGTGCCCGTTGTGCATACGTTTATCCAAGGGGCACCGGGTTGACACCCGGTGCTCAGTGAATTCAAACGCACGAGTGATAAATGGGATTGGTATGACGTGAAAAGCAAGGTGCTTGAAAACGGTTTATTTCACCGTGATAAACACCGGTTCTTCGCCAACCTTCAGCTTGAACTTGCCAACGGTGTTTTGCAGTTGCCATGACTTTCGGCCGTAGAGATCACTTGCAGTTGCCTGCTTGATGTCGGTGGTGATTTGAATGTCGACGGGGTTGAGCCAGGCTTGCCAGTGTTTGGAACGGCCCATGGTGGTGTCACTGAGGAAACTCCACGCGACGATGAGTTGTTTTTCACCGGGGTTACCCAGCAGATAAGCCAATGCTTTGGGATCACCGTCTTTTTCTGCTGAACCGATGACATGTGCATCAAGCGGCTTGATCGTGTGATAGTCCACGCCATTGAGATGGTAACCGAGTTGGCCGATGGAAACCCACGGCAGAGACGGGGCGTCATCCTCCATGAAGTCGAAATGACTGAAGTAGTACGTCGGGCTGACCTTGTAATTCATCAGCATGACCGTGCCCGCGACATAGGTTGCTGCTGCACGATATTCACTGACGCGGCGCCACTTGGGGCCGATGAGCCATTTTTCTTCCCGGTTCCAGCTTTCGTCTGCTTGGTCAGCAGCATTGATGGTGTCCTGATCAAGAATCTCGCCGTCCATCCGTGCGCGAAAACCAATGCCACATTCACTGTTGATCATTGGCAGGTCTTTGCCGAGTTTTTCCATCGGATCCTTGAGCATGGTGACATGTCGGATGAGATTGTTGATGGGGGTTTGTGATTCGAAGCTCATGATCTCTTCGTACCAGTGAGCAGAGACGGCATCGACATAATCAAGCAGGCCGGCATTGAAGAGTTTTCGTGTGGTTGTGCGATGGTCTCCTGCACTGATGGCTGGGCCGACGACCTTGATCGGATGGGAGGGGGTGGCCCGTTTGATTCCATTTTTAAAGGCTTTTGCGGTTTGGACGTATTGCTCGGGCGTACCTTGCCAACGGGCTTTGGTGTTGGGTTCGTTGTTGAGTTCCAGGGAATCAATCGTGCCTTGGGCATCGTCATAGCGGCTGACCATGGCAGCGATGTAATCTTCCAGAACGGTCATATCATCGGGCGGGTAAGCGGTCGCGTTTTTGACCCAAGCCATGCCTGCCTTGCCACGGCTGGATGTCCAGATGGGTGAGCCGTCGTAGGCGATCATCAACTTCCCGCCGATGTTCTTGACTTCGTTGTATTTTTCGTCGAAGTGTTCCCAGTGGTAGACACCGGGCGCGGTGTGAATGCGTGACCAGTGAGCGAAATAGCGGAAGTGCTTGAAACCGGGGAGGGCAACGACACGGCGATCAACATGTGCTGCCAGGGGCCAATCATCCGGCAGGTCTTTTGCCCACTTGGTAGGGGTGCATGCATAGAGTTGTTCGACGGCGACAGTGTCCGCTGTGATGGGGCTGTCTGCCGAGTCGACCAATGCAGCGGTGACACGGTAGAGACCCGGCGTGGTTGGGTATGGGTGCTTGATGTGAATGGTTTGTCCAGCGAGTAACTTGACGGGCAAGACTGTTTGATCGGTTGTCTTGGTGATCATGTCATATCGCTGAAGTTTGAGCAGCGCATCTTGATCACCTGATGCTGCGGGTTGGGTTAAGGAAACTTCAACAGTTGGTGTTTGGCCGAGGATAAAGGCATTGTGTTTGGCAGGGGTTTGCATCTTCAGCAAGGTTGCGGATGCGGTGTTGGTGAGGTTGGTGTCTGCCCAGATTGCGATGACACCGCCATGGCCTGCGAGATTGGTCACTTCAAGTATCTCCTTGCCGTTGAGTTCAGAGGCATTGGGTAAGACGACGGTGCCGAACCAGTTGGCGTAGGCGTTTTCCTTGCCTGATTCGCGGATGGGTGGGTTTTGTTTTTCGTTAAGCAGACTGGGGGTTCCCAGTTCGATGGCTTGTTTGTCGGCGGTGATGAGCTTGATGCGATATTGCTTGATCTGGTTGCGTGAATCACGCCAGGTCGTTCCCGTGCGGGTGATGAGACCCAGGCGGTAGGTGCCCGGTTCCAGCTTCATTTCGGACAGGTTAAACTGCAGTGTCGACGGACCATGCATGTGATAGTTGTGATGCCCCATGGTGGTTTGGGTTAACCATGCCTTGCCATCGGTGACGGTATGCGATTGGTTGGCAAAGAGCACGGTGCTTTGGTCCGGCAACCTGGGCAATGCATTGCTTGAATCAGCAAGGACTGTTTGCGTCAGAATGCTGGATAAAAGCAGTGACAAACAATAGGCGATAAACGTATGACGCATGGGAACTCCGTGGTGTTTGTGATATTGAGCTGCATGTTGTCTTATGGGTTTTCGTGAAGCCAACTGGCCGTGTCGAAAATGGGGCTGTTGATCACATGACCATCCAGGAATGAAACGTTGATGGTGTCGCTGAGATGCGGGCCACCACCCCGGGTGTGTGAGCCACCACCGGAAAGATAGGAGGTGACTTTTGTGTTGTCCTGATAGTCGTAGTGGAAGTAGGTATTGGTCGGATCAGCTGCAAGGCTCATGCGACTGAGGACGTACTTTTCGTTCCACCATCCCGGGCCGGACGCTGCTGCCCATGTGATACTGCTTTGATCTGAGGAGATGTAATAATTCTTGCGATAGAAAAAGTAGCGGAGAATACCACTATCTTCGGTGAAAGGGGGATTGATGTTTGCAGGGCAGACCCACAGCGTGTTCAGCGTGCTGACATCGCCGACTTGCGGATCACTGTTTTTGTCTGTTTTATTGGGCAGGTATCCGGCTTCAGACATATGCTGGGCAATGCCGTACCAGATGTTGGACGTATCATTCGAGGTAATATTTCGATGATAGGGGACGACATCCTTGTGGTCAGACGTATAGGTGAACACCACCATCATGATCTGCCGCATGTTGGATTGACACTGGATGCCTTGGGCGCTTTTGCGTGCTGATCCCAACGCAGGCAGGAGAATGGCAACGAGCAGGGAAATGATGGATATGACCACCAGTAATTCAATGAGTGTAAAGGCATGTTGACGTTTCATGGGTGTCTCCAGAGAATTTCACCAGTGAGATGATTTACAGTTGATAGGGGACATGTACTGCTTTGGATGTTTGACGTGTTTTGGGATTTTTGATTTTTTTAAGAAGCAGTTCAACAGCCTGCTGCCCGACAGTTTCCCAGATGTGCGGCGTGTGGAGAATGGGATAATGTTCAAGGTATTGGAGTTGCAATGAAATAGCTGCACCGACTGTTGAGACATGATGGGTTTCGCCGACCACGTGTCCCATTTGTTCCAAGACATGGCAGATGTGAACTGCAACGGTGTCACTGTAACTGAGCCACGCGGTGAGGTTGGCGTTTGCTTTGACCAGTTCGCAGACAGCTTGACGGAGTTGTGAACCGGGGATTCTGCCATGCTCGACGACATGGGTTTTGAGACCGGCAACCTCCATGGCTTGACGATATCCCAGGCAGCGATCCGCATACGAGTAGTGATCATTGATGATCGGCGGCGTTAAGTATCCGATTTCCTGATGTCCCATTGCAAGTAGCACCTGAGTCATATCTCGGGTCGCAGCGACATCATCCGGATACACCGAATCATACTTTTGCTTGGTGTTGATCCATACGGCAGGCAAGCGCGTTTCTTGAACCAACTCCCAGAAGCGCGGCGGGATGTCCTTGGTGTAATCAATGATCAGGCCATCGCAACTCAAGTGACGCAGCGCGCTGGGCAGGTAGTCCGGGTCGGTGAGTTTGTTGTCATTGACACGAGCGATGTGCAGCTGCATCTGCTTGGCATCCAGTGAATGCAACACGCCATCGAGTAACGGACTGGTCATGAATCGAGCGCCGGCATGCGTACTGCTTAACCAGGTCACCGTGTTGAACTTGCCCGACTGCATCGCCCTTGCCGAGGCGTTGGGGCGATACCCAAGATCGCGTGCCACCGCCAGAACCTTCTTGCGTGTCTGCTCGGAGTACACGCCTTTGTCGTTGAGAATCTCGCTGACCGTTGGCATGGAAACACCGCTCTGCTTGGCTATTTGCTTGAGCGTGATTTTCATGGTGACTCTATGGATAAATTTCAATATTTACCGCAACCAAAACGTTTCGGCTGTCTTTAGGTAACTGTAGCCTAAACGTTTCGGGAGTCAAGGGGTCAGTAATAAAAAAGACACGCTGCGGCCAATGGGGACCGCAGCGTGCACATGTCGATCTGGTGGGGTTAACCAGATCAACGGTAGGGATTTGTCATGTTCACCGTTTGATCTGACGGCATTTGAGCAGATAAAAAATCACCGGGTACAACAGTAACTCCATGATGAAACTCGTCCCCAGGCCGCCAATCATTGGTGCCGCCAATCGTCGCATCGTGTCCGCACCGGCGCCCGATGCCCAGAGCAGTGGCAGTAACCCGATAAACGTCGTCACCACCGTCATCGTCTTGGGGCGGATACGCTGGACCGCACCATCATGAATCGCATGCCAAAGGTCCACCCGGTCATTCATTCGGTTCTCACGCTTGAAGCGATCAAAACTGTTCTCCAGGTACAGCAGCATCACCAACCCGGTCTCGGCATCCAATCCTGCCAGCGCGATCACGCCGACCCAGACGGCAATCGATAAGTTGTAGTCCAAAGCCCACAACAACCAGACCGCCCCAACAAGACTAAACGGAATCGCCAAAAGCACAATACAGACTTTTACCCAACTTTTGGTTGCCAGATAAAGTAGTAACAAAATCAAAACACCCGCAACCGGGATCACCATCATCAGTCGCTGCCGCGCAGCCTGCATGTACTCATACTGACCGGACCAGACGATGTTGTATCCCTCGGGCAATTGGATCTGTTGCCCTATGACATCCTTGGCCATTGTCACATAGCTACCCACGTCCATTCCTGAGATGTCCACGAACACCCATGCCGTGAGTCGCGCGTTTTCACTCTTGATCATCGGCGGACCTTTGTGGATCGAAATCTCCGCCAATTGACCTAACGGAACCTGCGTCCCCGATGATGTCGGCACAAGCGTCTGCTTGAGTTTCTCAACGTTATCCCGCAACTCCGACGGATACCGCAGACTCACCGGGTATCGCTCCAGCCCCTCAACGGTCCAGGTGATATTCATCCCGCCAATCGCACTCATGATCACATCCTGCACATCACTGATTGACAGCGCATAGCGTGCGATATGCTGACGGTTGATCTTGATGTCAAAGTAATTCCCGCCAACACTTTTTTCCGAGAACGCACTGACCGTGTTGGCCTGCGTGCGTGGGTCGGTCTTGATGGTCGTTGCAATCTGCTCGGATAATTCAGCCAGTTTCCCAAGATCCGGCCCCATCACCTTGATACCCACCGGCGTCTTGATTCCCGTGGAGAGCATGTCAATACGCGTGCGAATCGGCATGGTCCATGCATTGGTTAACCCTGGGAATTGAAGCACATCATTAAGCCCCGGCACATGCAGATGCTCTCCCGACGACGTGGGCAATTGATACCCATACACCAACTCATCCGTGGTGATGTAACGTGTGTTAGGCCAGATTTTCTGCGGGATCACAGCCAGGAACGCCGGCCATGAATCATAAAACCGGCGCACCGGCCTTGTCCGCCATTTACGCTTGTCGCGATGCAGAATAATCGTCGTCTCCAGCATGCTCGGCGGCGCAGGGTCCGTTGCCGTCTCCGCACGACCGGCTTTACCAAACACGTTGGCGACTTCCGGGAACTGCGTGATGAGCTTGTCCGTCTGCTGCAATAACTCGCGGATTTTACTCATGCTGATCCCCGGGTCCGTCGTCGGCATGTACAGCAGGTCACCTTCCTCAAGCGGTGGCATGAACTCACTGCCCAACTGCTTAAACGGGTAGATCGTCACGCCAATGACCAACGCACCGCCAATCAACATCAGCCAGCGATACTGCATCGAGAAAATGAAAAACGGTTCATACGCCTTCTGCAATATCCGGCTCACCGGGTTGCTTTGCTCTGCATGAATTTTCTGCGGGAGTAAGATCAATCCCGAGATCACCACCCAGCCGACACACAACCAAACGCGATAATCTGCCAACGTCGGTAACGGCATCACCGCCAACACCATCGCAGGGATGAGCATCACCAAGCCATAAACCGAATAACGTTTCGCCTTACTCCAGGACTCCGGCAAGACGCGGTCGGATATCAGGTACACCATCAACACCGGGATGATCGTAATCGCCAATATCGCCGCGGCCGTCATCGCAAACGTCTTGGTAAAAGCTAACGGCCGGAACATGCGCCCTGACTGTTCACCAAGCACAAAGATCGGCAGGAAACTTACCGTGATAATCAGCAGACTGAAAAACAAAGTCGGTCCGACTTCCGCAGCAGCATCGCCGATCGCTTCAACGCGACTGGTGTTTTTATCCCTGTTTTCAAGGTGTTTGTGCGCGTTCTCCACCATGACGATGCTGCTGTCCACCATCACACCAATGGAGATTGCAATCCCGCCAAGACTCATGATGTTGGCATTGATGTCCAGCAGATACATCACCGCAATCGTCACCAGCACACCAGTCGGCAAGACGAACGCAGCGACCAAAGCGCTGCGTGCATGAAGCAGGAACAGCACGATCACCAAACCCACAACCATGATCTCTTCAAGCAAGGTGTGATACACCGTTCCCACCGCACGCTCGATCAAGTCACTGCGGTCGTACGCTACTTCGACTGAAACACCAGCAGGTAAACCAGCCTGAAGTGACTGCATTTTGGCTTTGACACGTTCGATGGTTTTCTGTGCATTCTCACCGTAACGCATGATCACGATGCCGCCGACGGTTTCACCTTCACCGTTGGATTCAGCAATACCGCGGCGAATCTCCGGGCCGATTTGCAGTTGCGCCACATCACTAAGATAGATTGGTTTGCCAGCATCGTTGGCACCCAGTGCAATCTGCGACAAGTCCGCCAAAACCTGTGCCGTTCGGTTGGTATCGCTGTCCGTTGTTGAACCCAGATACCCAATGCCGCGGACCATGTATTCGGTTTCACTCATCTCAATGAGTTTGCCACCGACATCCAGGTTGGCATTGCGGATCGCCATTTTGACCTTGTTTAAAGGGATATACATCGCCAGCAGCTTGGCAGGGTCGACGACGACTTGATACTGCTTGACGAAGCCACCGACGGGTGCGACTTCGCTCACGCCGTCCACTGCGGTGAGTTCATAACGCAGATACCAGTCCTGTAGCGATCGCAGTTGAGCCAGATCAATTTGGGGTTGGACAAGCTTGGTGTGATCCAATGGGCAATCATCACGATCCGCAAAAGTCCGCTGATGGGTCAGGCGATTTTGAACATCAGCTGGAGCATCCTTGGGTTTGGCGTGCCATGTGTCGGACACCGAATCATGCCAAAGTCCGTTGGGATGTGTCTTGCAGTACTTGCCGGTATGCAGCGTGTACTGATAGATCCAACCGACTGCGGTGGCATCGGGGCCAAGTTGCGGCGTGACGGTGTTAGGCAGTTGATTGGAGACAAAGTTGAGTTGTTCCAACACACGACTACGCGCCCAGTACAGATCGGTCCCATCTTCAAAAATGATGTAGACGAAACTCGTGCCGAACATGGAATACCCACGGACGACCTTGGCTTGCGGGACCGCGAGCATGGCCGTGGTCAACGGGTAGGTCACCTGATCCTGGACAATGCGCGGCGCCTGCCCCGGATACTCGGTACGGATAATCACCTGCACATCAGATAAGTCAGGGATCGCATCAATGGTGATATGGCGCATGGACCAGACACCTGCCAGCAGGGCAAAGCCTGTGAGCAGGACGACCATCATGCGATTGTTCACACACCAGCGAATCAATCGGGCAATCATTTTTCAGACTCCTTATCGTCTGACTTGAGCAACTGCTCCTTGATGCTGCCGCAAGCGAGCATGTAGGGTGCGTATGGATTGCGGACTTCTTTTTTGCCTTGTAACCAGTGCTTTTTGACCATCGGGCAATACGTCAAATAAACGTTGCGGTCCGGTTTGAGATCATCGGGAAGCTGCTTGAGCATCGCAGTCATCGCATCCGACAGCGGGGCAAAGGCATCGCGAAACGCTTTGATATCCGTCGTCTTGATGGCTGCTGCTTCCGAGACCGCTTTGACGGACTGAGCTAATTTTTCATCAACATGTTTGGCGAGCATGTCCGCAGAGTTGTTTAATTTCTTAAGCGGTTTGGCAACCTCGTCCAGTGTTTCAAGCGTCAGTTGGTGTTGGATCGCAAGGTAACTGTCGGTGATGTGAGTGACGAGGGTTGCTGGATCATGCGACATGGCATGTTCCTTCTCCGCAGGTTGCGTGGTCGCTGCAGGAACCGTCGAATCAGAGATCGGCGTGACGGGAAGTGTGTCCTGCGTGTCAAAGCATTTGAGCATGGAAGCACCGAAGTAGGGATTACGCACATCACCACTTGCCTGCATCCAGTGACTACCGCCTTGATCATCGCGGAACATCGGGCAATGCAATTGGTCAAGCGTGCCAGCGAAGGTGGCCGGAACGCCGGTGAGTTGAATCAGGGCAGCAAGGTTGATGCTGAGGATGGCAAAGTGTTGTCGCATGGTTTTGATCTCCTTTGCGTTTGAGATTTGGATGGCAGCGGTTTTGGCATCCATGATCTGCGGATGCTCATGCCAGAAATGTTCATGGCCGGAAATGGTCTGCGCGGTTAATGTGTCGATTTGCTTTGCAAGTTTCTGGGCTTGATCGGTCACCTGACTGGTTGAGTCGGCTGCCAATTGATCACCGATTGACAGATAGGTTTTAAGCACGTCATTGATGGCGTTTGCCAAAGACGGGATCAGGCTGGAGAGCACGTTTTGTGCCTGTTTTTCGGGATTTTTCTCTGATTGGGGATCAAGCATTCGCGCCAGTGAGGCACGGATTTTGGCTTCCGAGTCAATGAGGAACTGGCCGGAGGTCACGACGTTTTCACCTTCGGATAAGCCCTGGAGGATTTCGACTTCATCGTTTTGTGTTTGAATGCCTGTCATCACATCACGCGGTTGAAAACGACCATTCCCCAGGGCGACGAAAGCGACCTGTCTCTCGCCGGTGTCGATGATGGCTTCACGGGGCGCGAGAATGCGATCCGATGCCAGCTTGTTTTCAAGCGTCACGTTGGCGAACATGCCTGGCTTGAGCAGGCCATCCGGATTTTCGAACTCCAAGCGCACCTGCACTTCGCGGGTCTTGGTATCAAGGTATGGGTAGATGTACACCACGGAGCCTTCAAAGGTGTGGCCGGGGATATAGGGCAGGCTCATGGTGACTTTGTTGCCGGTCTGGATGTAGGGCAATTGGTATTCGTACAGTGTGACAATGACCCATATTTTCGAGAGATCTGCAATGCGAAAGACCTGCATGCCAGCATCGAGTTTCATGCCTTCGTTGACATGCTTGGCAATGACCACGCCACTGTAAGGACTCTGAATACTCAGTGTTTTACTGGGTTTTTCCGATGCCTGGAGATTGGCGATCTGCTGGTCGGTGATGTCAAAGTATTGCAGTCTCGTTCGCGCCGACTCAAGCAGGGGGTTGTCCTTGTCGCCATTGGCACGGTGGGCGATGAGGTATTCCTGTTGGGCAGCGTAGAGTTCGGGGGAGTAGAGATCAAACAGGGCATCGCCTTGCTTGACCTGGGCGCCAAGGTAATCGACATGAAGCTTTTCGACCCATCCGGCAATTTTGATATTCACATCACGCAGTAGGGTTTCGTTGTAGGCGACCGTGCCGACGGTGTTGATGGTTTTAACCAACGGGCCGCGTGTGATTGTTTGCGTGCGAATACCCATGTTCTGCACGATGACAGGATCGATGGAGACTTCCCCTGAAAATTTGGCGGGGTCCAGCGGGGTTAAGTCCATCTGACAAATCGGGCACGTGCCGGCCTTGGGGAGGATGATCCATGGATGCATGCCACAGGTGTAATAGGTGGCGTCACCGGCTTGATGATCATGGTCATCTGTTTGCGAAGTCGGGGTGAGTTTGGCAACCGTCGCATTGATCGGTTTGGCAAAGTACACGCCGGCGGAGATGGCCAAAAGAAATACGATCACCAATATGAGCAGCCACTTGATGGAGATGCTCTTGGGGATTTTCCTGTTGTCTTGTTCGGTGTTCATGTTGCACACTCTTGTCTGTGTGAAAAAGTTGGATGTTGAAATAGACTTTAAAACAAGGGCAAAACGTCAGTCTGCGTTGGGCTTGTTGACATCAGGTTGGACCTTGCCTGCTGCCAGAAATTGAAGCTGTGCGTAGTCCTGCTGAAGCTGGGTGTGATTGCGATGGGACATGAGTTGCAGTTCAAGCAGTTTTTGCCAGTTGTCAATCAAGTCCGCAAATGGACCGCGACCGGATCGGTACTGGACACGCGAACTGTCGAGGACCTGCCTGGCCTGGGGGAGAATGGTGTCGCGGTAAAGTGTGTCCTGTTTCTGCTGGGCATCAACACGCTGATACATGTCCGCGATGGCAAACTGCAACTGGTTGTGCTTAGCAATCAACTCACTGAGTAATTCACGGATGCGCGCGAGAGCCTGCTTTTCGCCGGCTTGGAGTTTTTCCTGCCAGATGGGGAGATTGATCCCGATGCCGGCATAGAGTTGATCGTCACCGTTGGCTGCCATGGACGTGCCATGATCCGACACCGCTGCATAGTTGAGCATGACGGTCAAGTCGGGGATACGCTTGAGATGCGCAAGCTTGAGTTGCTTGCGCGCCTGGGCGATGGCATGGTGAATCTGCTGCAACTGCGGTGAGTGATTGATCGCCTGCTTTTGCCAGGTGTCTGCGGTCTGTAAATCCACCGGTGAAGCTTCGGTGTCTGCCAATGTCAATGGTGCATCGACAGGGCGATTCAGCAGACTGTTAATCCGTGCGATGGCAGAGCGTCTTTGCTGCTGCGTTGCAATGATGCGATTGTCCAACGCGCTGATCTCCACGTTGAGTCGCAGCAGGTCCTGTTGTGCAGCGCGACCGGCACGGTAGGAGGCATCGGCGGACTCGTGGACTTGATGCATCAACTGCTTCTGTGATTCGTAGACGGCCAATGTCTGGTTCGCCAGTTGCAGATTCCAGTACGCCTGCTTCACATCGCGTGTTAAAGCCAGTTGCGTTTGGCGATGTTGTTGTGATGCAATTTGGACCTGTTCTTTGGCTGCTTCGCTTTGGGCAGTCAGTCTGCCGGAGATGGGCAGGCGTTGGCTGATCGATGCCATGGCCGTGACCTCGCCATCAGCGGTTTGCGCCATGTTACCGACGGGGCTGATGGTGAGTATGGGGTCGTCCAGACTTTTGGCAAGGATGATGCCATGTTCGGCCTGCTCGATGCGAAAGCTTGCAGCCTGGATTGCCGGGTGATGCTTTTGGGCATAGGCGATGAGTTGATCGAGTGTGGCAGGTTCAGGCAACGTCTCGGACATTGCCTTGGCTTGCTGCTGCTGTTGGGTGATGGTTTGAGCGACCGCGGTTTGCTGGTCATTTTCCCATTGGGTGTAGAGGGAATCGTCCAACGGTGATTGACAGCCCGATAACGATAATGCGAGTAACAAACTACTGAGAGCAGTGAATCGGAACATGGTTTAATCCTGATAAGAAGCGGTCACGCGAATCATTTGCGGACCAACGACACAACCAACCTGCATCCGTGTGATTGGGCAGGGCAGACAGTCGGACGTGTTATCAGGAAATTAAACGGTCAAGAGACAGTGCTGGGCGCAGAGTGTGCGCGCCGTTGCTGGTGAGATGGGATCAAGGCTTGCATCACTGTGCGAGGGATGCGTCAGAATTTGATCGGGGGAGATGGTGTTAAGGGCCAACATCATGCATTGTGCTTGCGATGGCATATCGACTTGCTGGTTGATGACCAACAGGTCTGAGTCACAACCTTGATGGCTCATGGCAGTGTGTGTGCAGTGAGGGCAATCACTGCGTTGGGGCTGACAGGGGAAAGCGGTTGGTCCGAATGACGTGATGAGTCGGAGACTGGCATGGTCATCTGCATTTTGCAGCAGGAGGATGGGGTTTGCTCCTGAACATCCTGTTTGGGAGTTGCTTTTTCGGACATGCAACAACCCAGCTGCAGCGGGGCGATGAACACCGCTGTGATGACGAGCAGGGGCAGGATGACAGATAATAGCCGCATACGCATACAATCCTATCATCGGATACAAACCATGCCAAGGCCAGTTTTGTTCCCAAAGGTGATTGGATTTGTGAAATGTGTTGCCGAGAGCACTGCTAAGCCGCAAGCGGTTTTATGAGACAGGTAAGACGTAAACGCCTCTAAAACCGTCATGAACTGAGTCGATGCAGACTTGCTTGCCATCCCGTGACCAGCGTGGGTGCAGGTCGCATCGGATTTCAATATCGGACGGTGAGGGTGAGTAGTAGCTGCCCAGTTCAACGCGATGTCCATCTGCCAGTCGGTAGAGAAATAGCGCTCGACATCCCTGGCTGTCAGGATAGGTGTCGCTGAGCATCCACTTGCCATCGGGACTGAAAGTGCAATGTCCATCGCCGGTGAAGGTGGGGTGTTCGAGTTTGGTCGGTTGGTTCCTGCCTGATGCATCGTAGAGCCAATAGCCTTGTTGGCCGTCTTCACCGATGCACCATGCGACGATGGTGTCATCATCAAGCCAGTCGTAGTGTGAGACATTGTCGTGGGCGATGAGACTGCGGTAGTCACTGCCATCGTGGTTGGCAACGACCATGCGGGTCCGCCACCAGAGATTGCCCAATTGCTGTTTCCAGCGATGCAGGAAAGCAAAGCGTTTACCGGTGCGTGAGACTTGTATGTGATTGACCCAGTGTTTGTGCTCTGCCTGCGGATCACCGATTTGTTTGGCCAGGTCCGCGGTGCTGATGATCAACTGGGGCTTGCTGCGCGAGCCGGTCTCAAACAGGAAGACACCATCGTCCGATGGTGCATTGATCTGTGCATGCGGATCAGGTTGGCCAACATAGCCATAGCCCGGGCGCAGGTCGGTGAGTCGTGCAAAGTTCAGGGAGTAGGCACGATCACGATTGGGCGACAGATCGTAAATGGGGTGATCAAAGTGTTCGACGATTCTGCCTTGCAGGTCGACGATCTGTGATGCAAAGTTTTTGTCAGGCGTGTGAATGTTGTGAATGATGGATTGGTTGTCGAACCATTGGAGCATGCAACCCTGTTGCCAATTCCAGCAGGTGGTCTGGGCTAGCGGTTTGTAGATGGTGTTGTTGTCTGTCAAATCCACATAACCCACCTGCAATGGATCACTCACCGTCGGGCGTCGATCACGAAACGTCGCGCAGTTGGCTAAGAGCCGTTGGTGTGATTGGTCCCACGGGAATTTTTCGTAGTATCCGAAAAAGTAGTGCTTGCCATCATCAGGCGTCACCCGCTTGAGATTGGGATGGGGTTGGTGATTGGCGGGTAGATCGTTGGGTATGGACATGGTTGAGCATCCTGAAAGTTTTCAAGCGTGTCATTTTCGAGCCTGATGGGACAGAGTCAAATTCAGTTCTAGACTTGTCCCAAACGCGCATGAAAAAAGGAAGTCGCCTGGACTTCCATTTTGTGGTGAATTGCTTGAAAGTTCCCGTCGGAGTTCCCATTTGGTACCAAAATGAACCAACACGGGGTTTGGGGCCGATTGTGCGGACATCCGGGGGACATCCGGGGAATTTCCGGGGGAGCTTTCGGGATGACTTCCGGGGAGCCGGGGGTTAGCCGATGCGCTTGTCGACGATCAGCAGGTGGTAGCCGAACTGGGTTTTGACCGGTTCGGAACACTGACCGACGGGCAGGTCGCCGAAGACTACTACGTCGAATTCGGGGACCATGTCACCCTGGCCGAACTCACCGAGATTACCACCATCACGGCCGGAGGGGCATTGGGAGTGTTGCTTGGCCAGGTCGGCAAACTTGGCGCCTTCTTCGATCTGTGCTTTGAGATCCTGTGCTTCGACCTGGGTGGAGACGAGAATGTGACTGGCGACGGCTCTTGCCATGGTTTGATTCCTTGTGTTGCATAAGCGAGGTTGGCGGGTGGCTGACCTCTGTGTTTTGTCGTGCGTGTGGCTGACGTGGCCACCGATTCCCCAAAGGATAACAGGAAATTTCGGGCGTTGGGTTGACTTGTGGGGAGTTGGGCTCCTATAGTTGCTTTAACGAATCCGCAAACGTGAAATCAGTTGAGGAGTTCCTGTGAGTCGCAAATCTTCAAATGTCACACTCAAGGACATTGCCGCCCAGGCAGGGGTGTCGCATACCGCCGTCTCCGCGGCCTTGCATGGCACGGGTCGGATCAGTGATGAAAAGCGTGAGCATATTTTAAGTGTCGCCAAAAAAATGAGTTACCGTCCACGTTTGGCGGCTCAAATGCTCCGCTCCAACCGCACCGGACACCTGGGCATGATCGTGTGTGGCGTGAATCTCACGGACTTGATGGACTCGGGTTTCCACGGCCCGATTGTCTCGAGTTTCATTCAGGCCTGTGAAGAACGCGATATTCGCTACCACATTGAATTTGCAAAAGAGGCCGTCAATCCTGATGATGATTTTATCCCGCCTGCCTACTTCTCAGGGGGCATGGTCGATGGCGCTTTGGTGGTGGGGTATTGCGATCAACCCTTTGCCCATTGGCTTGAGCATGAGAACACGCGCCCGTGGGTGAGTGTCGGTGAGTCTGCTGCGTACTTCGTCAAAGACAACAGTGAGCAGAACGTCTATCAGGTTGCTCAGCATCTGGTTGCCCTGGGCCATCGCCGGATCGCATTTTTGCATGGTGACGTTTCCTTTGACAGTAATGAGGAAGGTCTTCACGGCTTTGAACGGGCGTGTCTGGATTTTCCCATGGACACCAAATCGCAGTGGGTGCATTACATCCCGATGATGCCGCGACGTGATGGGATGCACAAAACCGCCGAGTGGGCCCGTACTTGTCTGGCAGAATCGGATCGTCCCACTGCAGTGATCTGCAAGGGGATGGGCGTCGCCCGTGCCGTGGTCAGCGTTGCTCAGCAGTTACAGTTGGATGTGCCCCATCAGTTGAGTGTCATCGGTTTTGGTACTCAGGCCGAAGCCGAACGCAGTTATCCCTGCATGGCACACATTCAGCCCGACTATCCCAAAATCGTGCATCAGGCTTTGTACATTCTCGAACAGCGCTTGGCCGGTCGTGATGTGGCCAACTCCAGTTCACTTGTCGCTGCCAACATGGTTTGGCAAGACACCGTGGCACCGCCTCAAGACTAATCACGACTCGTTTTGCACCCAAGGAGACCGGCATGACATCGCTTCCCAAACGCGCATCAGGTTTCACACTCATCGAACTGCTGGTAGTCATCAGCATCATCTCATTGCTCATTGCCATCCTCTTACCAGCCTTGGCCAATGCACGTAAAACCGCACGCAGCGCTCAGTGCAAAGCACAACTCAAACAAATCGGTTTGTTGGTTGTCATGTACACCAATGACTTTGAAGAGTACTTGCCACCGCTTAAGGAACCATCCCTGGAGTATGGCAATATCTGGTCACTCAATTCGCAGAACTACAAATCGTTCATGCATTTTTACATGGGCTATGTCAAAGACCATAACAAGTGGCTTGCCGTCTGCCCTGACTACCGCGCCATGCGAAATGGGCAGGGCGGTAACTACGGCTTAAACGCACGTCTCTTCCGCTTCTCAAACTGGAATACGCCCTGGCATACCACCCTCGAAGTCTTCAAACCCTCCAAGGCACTCTACGCGCCGGACATCTACTACGAAGGCACAAACTCTGATGCATCCGAACAGATTCTCTCCATTGATCTGTGGGCAACGCACAATATCGATTACCGTCATGTCGCTTCGGTGAACATGCTCATGGGGGACGGTCACGTCGAAGCGACACGTGAAGCCTTGCCTGTAACCTCCACGGACACTTTCTGGTCCGGCCAGTAACTGGTTTGTCACCTGTTTGAATCTTACGCTTGGTTTATCGCAATCATCACGAAGGAAAATGCATGTTTGCAGCACGTCTCCTAACACTGTCTCTGCTCGTTGCAGGACTATTAACCGCACAACTCTCAGCTCAGACATGGCTTGATGAGCAGGGCAAAAGCATTGCCGCGTCTGAACCGCAGTTAACACTCCAACCCGACTCCGAACAGGCAGCAATCCAGGTCGGAACCACTGATAACGCGGGTTTGTGGCTTAATGCCATCGCGGGTAAAAAACTCGCCAAGTCCAACTACTTCACCAATCGTTATACGCTCGATCAATCCATTGATCTGAACAAGACCAGCTATCAGGTCACCGTCGACAAAGTCCAAACCGCAAGTGATGAATTCAAACGCACCGTCATCATGTTCAACTCCAGCGACACCACTGCCTGTGGCGTTGCGATCTACTCCGACCAAACGGGTGACCTGGTTCGTCTGGATACCAAAGGCCAGTTCAAAGTCCGCAAGTCCATCAAGTTCAAATTGCCTGCAACCTTCACCTTCGTCAAGGAAAAAGATGAAGTCGAAATCTATCTCAACGATCAACAAATCTCCGGCAAGTTGACCTTCCCCTACGAAGCAGACGCGAAAAAGGGCGGTTTTATCAGTGTGGACATGCAGATGCGCCGCGTCGTCGGTAACGGTATGGCAACGTCCATCACCCACGGCCCGGCGTCCAAACCACAAGCCAAAGTTTCAGTCACACCGCCAACCGATTCACTGGCCAATCCAAACTTCAAGCCTGTCCACCGTGTCCGGACACTGACCCTGCCCGTGGACAACGGCAATGCGCGTCCCAAGGTCACATTCGACTCGACATCGGATAGCCATTTTGAAATCGAATGGTCGGGATACATCACCCTGCGTGGCAGGTTTGGTGAGAAGTCCAAAACCTACGCCAAGTATCCGGCTGATCAGATTCTCAAACGCCATGGTGATCAGATTCAAATCCAGTTAACGCAACTCGGTCCATTCTGTTTCGTCCGTTTCAATGAGCAACTGCTTGGCATGGTGCCTTGTGATGCAACTGATGTGACGATCGCACCGACTTCCGTCAAGGTCAACGACACCGGTTGGCAGGCAGTTGGCTTAACGCAACGTCATCAGGTTGACCGTCAGCAGGCAATCCCCAAGGTGGCGATGCAGAACGTGCTGGGGTGGTTACCCCCGGATACGTTTTTGCCATCACTGATCAATGCGACCCATGATTTCCCTGTGACCCCGCCGGTGGACAATGTCCATCGTGATGTACGGTTGATGCATGAAACAGGCTGGAATGTTGCAGCAGTGGACTTCACGTTTTTTGCAGACTACCGCGTGGTGCGTCAGTATCACATGCTCCGCGAATGGCTCAACGCCACTGCTGACGAAAAGCTTGATGACTTTTATATCTGCCCCTTCCTGGAAGTCGGTACCTATTCCAAGCAGGCCCAGAAATCCAAGGACAAGATCAACAAGGAAGGGCGTGTCGAAGTCGATGCGTCGTTCACTGCCCATGCCATGATTTATCTCATGGAGCAGTATGCCAATCATCCCAATTGGCTCAAGTTCCAGGGACGCCCGGTCTTTGGGATTTATCGCGTGAACCACAACGACCCCGCCTATTGGCTGGAAGTCCGTGACATCCTCGCTGCCTACGGTTGGGATCCGTTTATCTTCGGCGACCTGGGATCGATTCAGACTGCGATTTACGGGACTTTTGATTACGACGAATGGCGGCCGTATGGCAAGACCATCGACGCGATTTACACCTTCAGTGCTTCACTGCTTGAAGTATCACTGGACCTGCCCCCCAAGTTCCGCGAGTGTTTTGCACCGCTGAAAAATCCGCCGGTGATCGGGGCAACCGTGCGCCCCGGATACTTAAGCGCCCGACCCTACAACAAGAATTGGATATCACATCGGGGTACGGAAATCGTCGTCAAAAGCTGGGAAAAAGCCCTGCAATATGATCCGGCATTTATCCATGCAACCACGTGGAATGACTACAATGAGGCCACCCAGTTCGCCAACTCCTTTAGCCTGTCAACCAGTCAGCTGGAGATTGGCAAATACTATCTCAATCAATATTTCAACAAACCGCCACTTCAAGGTAAGACCAACGAACCCCATGCGATCCTTTCCTATTTCAAAGTCTCGCATGGCAATGAACCTGTTCGCTTCCGCGTCCTGAGTTTACCTACCAGTCAAGGTGCAAAAAAAGGTCAGTGGCAAATCACACTCACCGATGACCAGGGCAAACAACTGGCAACCGCGACCAGTGACACACGCGATCTGACCCAGGTCGATACATGGCTTTGGCAATGGGATGGCAAGGTCACCAAAAAGCAAACTCGCACCGTCAAAGTCAAACTCCAGTTTATCGGTGAGAAGGCCAGGAAAACCTATCACCACATTCCCGACATTGCCATGATTGATGGCAACATGTACGGCGATGAACTCTATTACCTGGTCCCGCTGCATAAACTCGCTTCAGCAGATAAAAGCGTCACCATTCAAGTCAATGGTGTTACCGACGGTGTTGCCAAACATGAAAGCCTCGTTGATCTGAAATTACAGGTTCATGGTGCCGACCCGGAAAAGACACATGTGAGTGTTGCAGGTAACAGCAACCTGGTTCGCTTTGCTGGAACACTCAAAGAGGAAGGTGCCTGGCGTGTGCCGTCGTTTGGCTATCACGGTGTGGACATCACCGAAGGTTCCATCCTCAATGCTTCAACCATGGTGGATGTCCGGCAAGACGACTGGGCGGAAGGGAACAATTACTACATCGCTCAGGCTCAGTTTGATGATGGCACGGTGGCATGGTCCCCGACGGTATATGCCTTGCCGGAGTATGCCGCGGAGGATGTTTCTGCACAGTGGGTCTTCTCCCCGCGTTACAAACAGGATGCGACGAAGTTCATCGATCGCACGCAACGTCAGATGCCTTTGGATGCAGCTCCAAGTAACGGCAAGGTGGACTATGTCCTACTGCCCGGTCAGTTGGATGTGATGCACCTAAACGGCCGTCAACGTTTCTACACCGAACTCACTGCATTGCCTGTCGGCCCGATGGCGATGGAAGTGGTCTTCCGGCCGGACGTGGTGAATCGTGAGCAGATTCTCTGTGTGCAACGTGGTTCGCAGGCAACCTTGATTATCGACACACAGGGTTATCTTGTCGCACGTCGCCTGCCACAGGAACGTGTTCATCCCAATCCCTCAGTGGAAGTGCGATCCAGACAACCCCTCAAAGCTAACGAACTGTATCAGGTCATCGTGGTCTACGACGGTTCGCAATTAAAGCTTTATCTCAACGGACAGCTTGAAAGTCAGGCGCCCTGTTTTGGGCGACGTTCCACGGAGATGTTCGTCATTGGCGGACCGGCTTTACCACGTAGTGTGATTGTCGATAAGGACACCATCAGCCCGGCCCTGAAAACGGTGATTCGTGAGATTGATGGTGTGCATGAAAAGTCCTTCTACAAGGGACTATTGGTCCGTCTGACATTGATGAGTCGTCCTTTGTCAGTCGATGAGGTTTACACATCGTTCCAACGCTTGGCGTCATCGCGTATCTGGCAATGAAGCAAGTCCATACCAAGGAGTCGGTCATGAAGTTGCCCGCAAAACGTTTGTCCGCATTCACGCTCATTGAGTTGCTGGTTGTCATCAGCATTATCGCGCTGTTGATTTCAATCCTGCTGCCGGCTTTGGCCAATGCACGCAAGGCGGCACGTAACGCACAATGCCTGTCGAATCTCAAAGGCATTGGTGTCTATTGGATGATTTATCAAAACGATTACAAGGATCGCATGCCCGGACTTTCTCGCGGCTTCATGGAGTGGGGCGGGTACGATCCCATCGGCATGCTCCAGCCAGGACTGGTGTTGCCCGAAGAACGTTTCATGTACAGCTATATCACCAACGAAAAGATTTACCAATGCCCGTTGGATAACACGAACAATGCTATCGGCCTGGCAACGCAATTTGCCTGGCAGCGCATGGGTTCAAGCTACGCAGCCAATGTCTATCTCATGCAGTCATCGTCCTACAGCTATGTCTCGCGATGGAGTAATGTTGTTGAACCTTCACGTACCATCTGTGTCGGTGACATGCCCATGTATGCAGGCATCAATACCGGTTGGGACAGCCACCAGCATTCCAACTCATGGCATGCCAATACGGACATGAAGAACAACGTCCAGTTTGTTGATGGTCATGTCAGCACCGTTCTTACTGTCATGCCTGGTACCAACGATGAACATGTTCGTTGGCGTGCACACAAGAAATAATCTCGCATTTACCTTTGCATCGTCAATTGGTATTCATCTGCGATCATGTGCAGTCATGTCACGGGTCCAGCGACAGAAATGGATTAAGATGTTCAAAAAATCCCTGTTTTTATCACTGTTTTCATTCTTCTCGCTTGCATTGGCAGGACATGCCTTTGCCGGTTTGACCGTACACATCGCACTGCCTGACAACGCGACTGCCCAGCAGCAATTGGCTGCAGGTTCAAAAATCGTCGCCAGCGCACGCGATAGCAAAGTCTCACGCATCGAAGTCGGCCCCGGTGTCTACCTGTTTAAGGAAGGTATCAAAGTCAGTGATCGACAGCTTGAGATCGCCGGCACGTTGACTGACACCGGCCCTGCAACCATTTTCCAGTTTGCCACCCCCAAGTCCGGCTACGAAAAGTCCGGCGAAAAAGTCTTCACGCTCAAACAACCCCGCGAACTCATTGCCTTGTTTGAAGCGGATTCCAATGCAGTGAATCAAAGTTGGAAGTCTCTCAAACGTGTCGAGAATGTGGAGCAAGTTGCTGCAACCCCTGGCACGTATCACAGCAGCAATGACACGATCACCCTCCGTCCCTTCACCAATGCAGATCCCTCAACCAACATCATGATTCCCGATGCACACATGGGGATTCTTGCTGCTTATGGCCATGTTATTGCAAGTAACATTCACATCCGTGGGGCACGCAACACCGGCGTGTATGGTTTTGCAGGCATTATCCAACTCACCGATTGTCTGCTTTCAGAGAACGGTTGGAATGGTTTGGATACCACCCGCCAAAGCAGCATCAACTGCACACGCGTTGCAGGTGTCAACAACGGCAACGATGCCTTCGGTGTTCATCGTTTGGGGATCGGCAGCTTTTCCAACTGCTACGCTGCACACAACGGTGATGACGGTTTTTCCCCGCATGAAGAGGGGATCATGCGCTTGACCGAATGTGTCAGTGAACACAATGCAGACCGTGGCGTCGTGGCAGTACATGGCTCGTTGTTGACGTTGACCCGCTGTCAGCTTTATCACAATGGTGGTCAGAATGTCTCTTTGGAAGGTGGCGCTCAGGGCATCCTGCAGCATGTGATTGCTGACACATCAGGGACCACCGAAAAATCCCAACCCAACATGCGCGTGCTTAATGATAGTCACCTGTTGATCAACCAGGTCTTAGATCGCAAGAACGTGCCGGTTGAACCCATACTTTACGGGACCGGCAAATGCGATCACGTTCCGGCGGACACCGCGCATTTTGAGCCTGCGACATTGGCCTATGACAAGTTGTTACCCCAATGGTTTTTGAGTTCGACTTTTTTGGATATCCAACCATGAATTTGTTTTCCAGTCATTTTGCTCTGAACGTTCTTACCTTGTGTTGCACGCTTGTTTTGCCAACACGTGCTGCGGATGTCGCGGTGTTGCAACAGGTGATTAACCAGGCGATTGCACAAGGTCAAAGCAAGATCACGTTACCGGCAGGTCGGTACGAAGTCAGTGATGAAGCGTTGATCATACTCAATGCCAAACACCTGACGGTTGATGCTTCGCAGACCACGATCATTGGTACGAACGTCAACGTGCCCATGCTCAAGATCCAACTCAGTGAACATGTGACCGTGCGTGGTTTGACGCTGGATATGGATCCCTTGCCGTTCACACAGGCAACGATTACGCAGGTCTCCGACGATGGGCAGCAACTGCATTTTCAAATCCACGACGGATACCCGCGTTTTACCGGTGATTATGTCGTCAAGCGGTTTCATGTTTACGAGAAGGAGCAACTGCGACTTAAACCCGGCGTGCCTGATGTCTATTTGAGTTCGGTCAAGGCGTTGACGGATTCGACAGGTGTCGCGCTCTCGGCAGTACCTTTGAATAAACAGGTGACCGTCGGGGATCGCGTGGTGTTTAATATCCGTCGTCGTTCGGGGATTGAACTGAACAAGACGGACACGATCATTCTTGATGGCATCACGATTTACACCACCGCAGGGCTTGGCTTTTCGTCTCGCTTTACCCGTGGACAGAACCAGATCATCAACTGCAAAATCACACCCGGCCCGACACCTGAAGGGGCAACGCAACCGCGCTTGATGTCCACCGCGGCGGATGGTTTGAACTTTGCCTACATGCGTCACGGCCCGATTGTTCGCAATAACGAATTTTCCCACATGGGTGATGATGCGATTAATTTCCATGGCGTGACATTCCCGATTTTCAAGCAGGTCTCCAGCACGGAGATTCTGGTGGGACGTCCCTATGGGCAGGAGAATTTCGATTGGATCATCGAGCCCGGTGATGAGGTTCGACTGCTCGCTGAGAAGAACTTTGCCATCCTTGCAGACTGTAAGATCAAGACGTTTGGTTATGACGGACCGGCTGACGAAGAACAGTTGGCATGGGCGCGCAGGACGTGGTCGCATGGCGGACACAAGGCATCAATGTATCGCATTACCTTGACCGAGCCGATTGATCATCTGGATGCTGTGTATGTGGACATCCCCGAGACGTCAGCACGCAAGTATGAAATATCAAACAACCACTTCCATGATCACCGTGCACGCGGTCTGCGGATCATGAGTGGGGATGGCATCATTACCAATAATCGCTTTGAACGCCTCAAGTCCGTGGGCATTTCCGTTGGACCGGAGTATGCATATTGGCGTGAAGCCGGTTGGGCCGATGACGTGACGATTTCCAACAACACACTCATCGATGTTGGACAGGGGACCAACACCTACGATGCCAACAGCTATACCATGGGCGCGATCAGTATCTTTTTCCGCAGTGAAGACCCCACGCTACCCATGCCGATGCATAACACGAATCTGCGCATCACGAATAACAAAATCACCCGGACCCCGCTGGCTGGCATTTTCATCCGCTGCGCCAAGGACGTGACCGTCACCGGCAACCAACTCACTGACGTGCTGCCCAACCCGCTGCCCGACGCTGGCAGCAAGCAGGGCTATCAAGTCACCAAGCCCATTGACGTGGATAACGCGATCAATGTGATCGTCAAGAACAACACGATCAACTGATAACATGACGTTTATCATCGCTTGATGACGGGTTGGAGTTGACAATCGTTCGTACCGAAACGAATATGGTGTTTCCTATTTCAAGCCCAGGAGACACTGCGCATGTTGCGAGCCTTTAATCAACACCATATCCGCTTCGCCCAATCCCTTGATGGCGTTTGGGATTTCATCACCGCCGATGATGCCAAGCTCAACAAGAACGGTTTACCCAAGAGCTATAACCGCAAGGTTGTCGTGCCCCTGGCATGGGAAACGCTCCCGGGCCTGGAGACCTATCGTGGCAAGGCGTACTTCCGTCGGACGATTGAATCGATCCCCGGTTTGTCAACGCGGCTGGTCTTTGGCGGTGTCTCGCATACGGCGGATGTCTATGTCGATGGCGTGCTCATGCAGCATCACTATGATGCCTTTACGCCGTTTGACATGATCATCGAGCCGTCGGACAAGACGTCCTGTGAAGTCGTCGTCGAAGTGGATAACAGCTTCGGTGATCACTCGGCTTTGCATATCGAAAATGACTACTACACCTATGGCGGGATCACACGCCCCGTCGAGCAGCAGTTCATCGACACGCTTTACATCAGTGATCTGAAAATCACCACCACCGCCAAAGGCAAAAGCTGGTTGCTTGATGTGGCGATCACGGTGAGTAATCTTGGTGATGATGCGGTCAATGCCATGCTCCAGTATGACCTGGACGGGCAAGTGGTTGAGCTTGGCGAAGTCAAACTCCGCGGCGGACAAAGCAAAACTGTGACCCACACGCAAACCTGCAAGGATGTGAAAGTCTGGGATGATGCCAACCCCAATCTTTACACGCTGACCGCTCAGTTGATTGATGTGTATGGCACGATTGGTGATGACCTTTCCGAACGCTTTGGTTTCCGTGAAGTCAAAGTTCGGGGCAAGAAGCTGCTTCTCAACGGCAAGCCGCTGCACCTGTTCGGCTTTAACCGTCATGAAGATCATGCCAACTATGGCTGTGCTTTACCGATGTCTGCCATCGCCCAGGACATGGCTTTGCTGCAGGACACCGGTGCGAATTTCCTGCGAACCTGCCACTATCCCAATGACATGCGCGTGCTTGATCTCTGTGATGAGATGGGCATTTTCGTATGGGAAGAACATCACGCACGCTCGGTGAGTTTTGATCATCCTGCGTACAAGGATCAAATTGATGGCTCCACGCAGGAGATGGTCCAATGGCATTTCAATCACCCCAGCATCATCATGTGGGGCTGCTTGAACGAATGTCAAAGCTACACCAAGTCCGGTGCCAAGGAACATGGTCGCATTTTGAACATGCTCAAGAAACTCGACCCCAGCCGCCCGGTGACCTACGCGTCGATGTTCCATGACAAAGACCTTGCGTACAAATATGCGGAAATCGTTTCATGGAATCGTTATGACAACTGGTATGGCGATTGTGATCCTGACGAAGGTGTCCGCAAGATGATCAAGTGGCTTAACGCGTCGGAGAAGACTGGTGGCAAGGGCAAACCGATCATCGTTTCGGAGTTTGGTGCAGGTGCGATTTATGGCTACCGTCATCCCAAGTGCGAACGCTGGACCGAGGAGTACCAGGTCGTTGCCTTGGAACAATGTCTGAATGCCTATCTGAACAACACGGACATTCTCGGCTCGGTCATCTGGCAGTTCTGTGATGTGCGTACGACACAGTTCGGCATCGACCAGTGCGGCCCGTGGAAGACGCGCCCGCGTTGCAACAATAACAAGGGCATCGTCGATGAATACCGCCGGCCAAAGCTTGCCTATGCCAAGGTCAAGGAATTGTTCACCAAGGCCCGCAAGATCAAACGATAAACTCCGGATTGATTACTGAATTTTCAACAGGCATCGAAGCGATTTCGATGCCTGTTTTTTTGCCACTATTCAAGCTTTTGCGTGGTAAAACCATTGATCACCATCACGCCTCGGGCGGGAATGGTCCATGTGTTCGTCTTGGCTAATTGTGTGGTTGGACTGAGTTGTGTGGTTCTCCCATTCTTGATGGCATGATGGGTCTGATACCATTCTTCATCCAGTGTCCAACATTGCACGTTGCCTTGGGCGGCGATGGGACAGGAGACCGTGACAGCTTCCTGGGCACGATTGTAAATCAGTACGGATGACTGATGATGATCGTTGGTGGCAATCACGCCGATTGCCGGATCGCTGCTGGTTGCTTTGACACGTTGGCGTCCCAGTTGCGTGGTCATGAGTTTGAAAAGGTGATAGTTGGGATGCACCTTCGTGTGGTGATAGTCAATGAGTCCGAAAAAGCTGTTGCCCAGGCAGAAATAGTGCATCTGACTGACACCCATCTGCTGAAGTTCATCATAGCAGTGGGCAAGCCATGCAACGGAATACCACCCGGTGTTGCGTTGGGCTGAGAGTTGACCTGCCTGGCCTGCATAGCGCCAATCCCGGTTGAGTTCACTGATGATCAGCGGTTTATCGGGGTAGATTTTTTTAACGATGTCGACGGTCTTGAAGACGAGTGCGGGGTTGGTTGCATAGATATGCCAATCAATGCCGTCGTAATCCATGCCTGCGTCTTTGAGCATTTGCAAAGATGATGAAAAACTGATCTTCCGACCATCCGGTTGTTTCCATGTCGCGTAACCTGTCACTGGCCCGCAGATTTGAATCGCAGGATCCACCGACTTGATTGCTGCGGTAGCCAGTGTGACGAGTGTGACATAATCCTCGATCGGGTATTGCAGATTTTCAGGTTCATTGTCAATGGTAACCCATTGGATGTTATATTCCTTGTCCACATTCAGATGCTTGATGACATCGGCCATGTACTGGGCATATTCAGATAAACGGTTTTTGGCGACACGGCGAAGACGTTTGGAACCGGTTGAATCCGCGAGCCATTTGGGCGCACCAAAACCAATGGCCAGATATGGCTTGGCACCAACGTCCTTAATGCCTTGGACCAACGCATCGAGTTCGGTGAAGTCGTACTGACCTTGTGCTGGGCTGATGGTGCTGTCAACACGCACGGATTTGTTGTTGGCATCACGGTACCAATGTGTGCGATGCGAGCCCATGATGCGGATCACGTCCGGCTTGAGTTGTGCAACCAGATCCTGATTGGCAAAGGCAACGGATGCCGGCACCGGATGCACGTTAATGCCATAGAAGTCCGGTGAGATGGTAATGAGCGGGGTGTCGAAGTTAACGTTGATATTGACTGGTTTTTCAGGGGTTTTGACGATGTCGTCGCCAGCGACCGCAGCGTCGTAGACCGCGGGCATTTCATCAGCATGACAGGTCAAGCCAAGGCACAATAGCAGGATCAATGAGAATGATCGCATGTTGAAAATACTCCGAATTGAAATAAAAACGTGGGTGAAAATGATGCGTCAGTTACCTGAGTACCATTCGAAAATCTGGCCATAGGCTGTGACACCGTTGATCAGATTGCCCGATGTCATGTTGTGGTCATCCTGAATTTTCAACGACTTTACATGGCCATCGAAACACAGGAAATTGTTCTGTTTGTTTTTGTGTGCGGTGTCCATCGGCTCGTTATCCCAAAGGCCTGCACCATAGTCTGAGATGTAGTACCAGAAGCCGGTTGTGCCTGTGGTGGCCTTGCGTTTACGCGAATAGCGATCAACCATCAGAACACTTTTACTCGGATGCTTGATGTCTTGAATCTTTTGGAAAAGCAGGGGGTATCCGTCCCACGGGCGCATGAGTCGGTTAAAGGCATAGCCGGCACTGTTGACTTTGGTGTCCGCATCAATCATGGCAGGACAGTAAAGCACATCACTGATATCCGCAGCAGTTTTCACGCCGGGGTTGATGATGTCACGAAGGCCGCCGTCTTTGCGATCTTTGAACCAGCCACGTGAAAAATCACCCAACGCCAGCTTGGACGCACCATAGCATGGGACGCCTTCTTCGGTCTCGTAAATGGCGTAGGCAACGCCGATCTGTTTGAGATTCGAAGCACACAGCATCACCTTGGCTTGCGATCGTGCAGAAGCGAGTGCTGGCAAGAGAATCGCAATGAGAATGGAAATGATCGAGATGACCACCAACAGTTCAATGAGTGTAAATGCACGGCTGGATATTGAATGATGTGAGATCATGCCTGTTCCTTTTGAGTAATTGAATTCACAGGACCGCTGCTACGGCGAATGACCAACGGACTCTTGATGGTAAGTGTGGTGACGGGGATGGTGGTTGGGGCTTTGGAATCTTGAAGGTGTGCCAGCAGATGCTTGCCTGCAGTTTGCCCCATCTCAACCAGTGGGTAGGGGATCGTTGTGAGGTCCGGCCAGAGTGACTGGGCGATGTCGTAATTGCCAAAGCCCACGACGCTGATTTGATCCGGGCATTGAATCTTGCGTTGCGCCAACGTCTGCAGGACACCCGCTGCAGCAAGATCGTTATAGGCAATGACCGCGGTGACGGGTGTTTTGCGATCAAGCAATTGCTTCATGCCAGCAATGCCGTCTTGTAAACAGAAGTTACCTTCACGAGCAATGACCTGGCTGGTGTTGGAGCTATCAATGTAATGTTGATCCGACCAGGGCAATTGACGTTGACGAAGCTGTTTGACGAGTTCTTCATGTCGCAGCGCCTGCGATGGCGAGACATTGTCATGTAACGGGCCGATGAATCCGATATGCCGATGGCCCAGTGACGTGAGGTGATCCAGCACATCGCTGATGGCCTGCGAGCAATCCATGGTGACCGACGGGGCTGGGTGATCCGTGGGCAAATCTTCGATGGCAACGGTGGGGAGTTGCCGCTTGATCAGCAGGTCGTAAATCTCCGGCGTTTCCGAGAGACCAATACAGATCAGCCCATCGAGCTGTTTGCGAAGCAGGACCGTTTCAAGCCGTTTGGGATGCCCCAGTGCGTGCGTGAAGTTGATCAATAACAGGTCATATCCCGCGTGCACGACTGCTTTTTCGATACCATCGAGTGTTTGGGCTGGGACGTAACCGCTGATCACCGGGCGTCCCTGGATTTGATGCCCCGACCCGAAATACACCCCGATGAGCCCCGAACGTTTGGAACGTAAAGCGCGGGCGTGATCGTTGGGTTGGTAACCCAGCTTGATCGCCACCTCGTGGATCCGTTGGACCGTATCAGGATGAAGCCGCTGTGTTTCGGCACCACCACTTAAGGCTTTGGACACGGTGCTGATACTGACCTGGGCGGCTTGAGCGATTTGTCGTTGATTGACCATGATCGTATAACTGCCTTGCGAAATCGTTGTAATTAGGTGCGAAATCGTTGTAATTGTTGGTCTACGGTTCCCGAGAGTCAATCGTCGCGCTGTGAATTTTTGATTTCGTTCCTGTATAGAAATGTGTGTTTCAAGCCGAATCGTCCTGCAATTCCTATACAGGAACGGAAATTGATCTATTTGAAAATCGCCGTTGACTTTCATGACCAGATATCTAGTATTGTCCAAATCGGGGAAAAATATTTCCATAGAGGAATAGGAAAATGGCTGCGTCCAAGCAACAGAACAGCATTCCTGCACTGAGTAAGTCGATCTCGGTGCTCAAGGCCATTGCAGGTGGGATGCAGAATTATTCCATCGCGGAGTTGGCCCGTGAGGTGGGGGTGGCTCATACCACCTGTTACCGCATTGTGCAGACGCTGGTTGATGCCGATTGGCTGCGCCCGCGTGCCGGCGGGGTGGGGTATGAGTTGAGTTACGGGCTCTTGCCGATGGTCGAGCCGTTTTTGAATCACCGTGTGCTCATCGACACGATCTGCCCGGTGGTGGAGCAGTTGGTTGCCAAGACGGGGTTGTCCGCCAAGTTATCGGTGAGACAGGGGGATGATGCGGTGACGGTTTACCGCGTGGAGTCACCGTTGCCGATGTCGCTGTCGGGGCGGGTGGGTGTTCGTTTCAGTCTGGTTTACGGTTCATCCGGTGCTTGCTTGCTGAGCATCTTGCCTGACGCACGTGTGGATCGCATCATCGAACAGTCACCTGATGCAGCCTGGAAACATCAGAAGCCGTCGGACGTTCGTAAGCGAATCATCAGTGTACGTGAGAACAATTACTGCACCGACCTTGGCAAGTTTCACCCGCAGGTGCACACCATCTCCTCACCTTTGTATGACGGGCATGGCAAGATGCTCGCGGCGTTGACGATTCTCGGTTTGCCTGAGGACATGAACGCCCAATCCAATGATGATCACATCAAGGCTTTATTGCGTGCGACATCGCGTTGTAATCAATTGATCAAGCGTGACGAATTGACGGTGGAACTCAAATGAACGCTGCAGAATTTGGATATGACTTAACCGGGAAGGTGGCATTGGTCACCGGCTCCAGTCGCGGGATTGGCAAAGCCATCGCGTTGGGGCTCGCCAAGTGCGGTGCGTCTGTTGCGATTCACTACGTCGGTCACCAGGAAGAAGCCGATGCCGTAGCGTTACAGATTCCCAAGAGTTGCACGGTACGCTGTGACCTGCTTGTAGATGATGCCCCCCGGAAGATACTCAGTGAAGTTGAAAGTAAACTCGGGCCGGTGGACATTCTGGTTCTCAATGCGTCGATGCAGTTTCGTCAGGATTGGGATCAGGTCACGCGCGAGAAATTTGAGCAGCAGGTGATCGCCAATTTTCGCAGCGAGTTTGAAATGATCCAGCTTGCTGCCAAGCACATGATCCAGCAGAAGTGGGGGCGCATTCTCACGATTGGTTCGGTGCAGCAGCATCGCCCGCACAGCGCGATGATTCCCTATGCCGCAACCAAGTCCGCATTGGAGACGATGGTGCGAGCGTTAGCCAAGGAGTTTGCGCCGCATAACGTAACGATTAACAATCTCGCGCCGGGCGTGATCCTCACCGATCGCAACACCGATGCGCTGAGCAATGAAGCCTACCGCCAGAAAGTCATGAGTATGATTCCACTGGGACGAGGCGGAGAAGCAGACGAATGTGTGCCACCTGCGCTGATGCTCTGTTCGGATGCTGGCAGTTACATTACAGGTATTGATCTGGTGGTCGACGGTGGCATGCGTTTGCCCTGATCGACTTTGACTGAAAATTTCATATTTGAAAACAAGGCGCGATTTCTGCGCGCTTCAGACAGAAAAGGATTGGCTATGAGCTACAAAATGGAAACCGACAAACTCCGACAGATTCGTGATTTTGTCGATGACATCGAACTGACCATTCCCGAAGATGAGTTGTGTGCGCGTTACGAAAAACTCTACACCGGCGCGGTCAATGACGTGATGCGTGAGATGTGCATCGTCAATTGTGCGCTGCCACCCGAGATTCACCCGCTGGAAAAAGAAATGGTCTGCTGTGGCATTGCCTTTACCATCCGCAGTTGCAAAGACCCGACACTCACCGGCGAACTGGAACACCGTGTGAAGATGCTCGAAGAGATCAAGTCCAATCACATCTGCGTGTGGAATGCCAATGGTGATGACGAAGCTTCGCATTGGGGTGAAGTCATGACGCAGGCCTCCATGAAACGCGGTGCCAAAGGTGCGATCGTCGATGGCGGTATCCGCGACACCCGTGGCATTCTCAATCTCAAGTTCCCCATCTGGTACAAGTACCGCACATCCAACGGCGCGCTATCCCGCACTAAGATGACCGGCTACCAGGTTCCGATTCAGGTGGGTAACTGCATCATCAAGCCCGGCGATATCATCTTTGCCGACATTGATGGCGCAATGGTCATCCCACGCAAGATCGCCGTGGAAGTGCTGCTCCGCGCTGAAGCCATTGAGAAGAACGAAGAGGAAATCAAGGAATGGGTCTCCGCTGGCATGTCCGCTGAAGAGATTCATTCGCGTGGTGGTTATTTCTAAAATCCATATCGTGCAATTTGCACCATGTGATAAAACGCTTGAAAAATAGACACTTTTGTGTTTGACGCTACAATGCCGCTTTCACATTTCATTAAGTACAAGGCTTTGAGATATGTCCATCGCACTCTGGTTCAACCAACATAACTTCCTGGGCGAAGGCCCGATCTGGCATACATTGCATAAGAAACTCTACTGGACCGACATCTCGCGCGGGCAGTTGCACACGTATGATCCAGCAACCGAGCAACACGAAAAAATCTACGAAGACCGCACCGTCGGCGGCTACACCATCCAACCCGATGGCTCGCTTATTCTCTTTCGTGATAAAGGCAACATCGTCCAGTGGGCAGATGGCAAGGTGGTCAAAACCATCATCGACGAAGTACCTGGCGAAGTGGATGGTCGCTTCAATGATGTGATCGCTGCACCCTGTGGTCGCGTGTTCTGTGGCACGATGCCCACCGACAAACATCCCGGCAGTCTCTATCGCCTTGACCTTGACGGCTCACTGCATCAAGTTGTCACCGATCTGGGCATCTCCAACGGACTTGGTTTTACGCCCGACAACAAGCAGATGTATCACACCGATTCAACCGCTCGTCAGATCTATCGCTATGACTACGACCAGGCGACCGGCGAAATCTCCAACAAGCAGGTCTTCGCAGAGATCGATAAAGACCTGGGCGTTCCTGATGGGATGACCGTCGATTCACAAGGCCATGTGTTCTCAGCCATCTGGGGTGGTTACTGTGTTATCGAGTTTGATGCCGATGGCAAGGAAGTCAATCGCTTCAAGACAACCTGTGCACGCCCCAGTTGTACCGCATGGGCAGGTGATGATTTTAAACGCATGGTCATCACCAGCTATGGTGGTGAAACCGGTGACGCTGAGTTTGGCGAAAATGCAGGGGGGATGTTCACCATGATCTGTGATGTCCCCGGTAAAGCCGAATGTAACTCACGCATCGCGGTCTGAAATCGCTAAACTAATCTGAACAATCAACACACCGCGGTGAGTCGATCGACTTGCCGCGGCTTTTTTATAACTTGATGTGAGGACTCCATGGCACAGATCACCCCTTGTATTCTGCTGACGTTTGATGATTATCATATCGATAATTGGCACGCCTTTTTGCCGGTGTTGGAAAAGTATGACGCCAAGGTTACGTTCTATTTAAACAACCTTGATAAACTCACCGACGAACAGATCACCAAAGCCGAACAACTCATGGCAGCAGGGCAGACCATCGGCTGTCACGGTTGGCGGCATGTCTGGCCGGTGCAGTACACCGAAGAAAACGGTGTCGAAAAATTCTGGGAAGACGAAGTCAAACCCTGCATCGATTGGTACGACGCGCACGGTTGGGACATCACCAATTATGCCTACGCGTTTAACAACTACGACGAGAAGACCAATGCCCGTTTGTTTGATCGCTTTGATCGCTTCCGCGCAGGCTCAGCCAAGACGGATCGTACAGTGATGGGCAGCTTTGAGCATTTGTTTTTGGATCTTGATGATTTACCCAATCAACGCATGATGCCCGGCATGCATCTGGACACCATCGCCCGCAGTGAACCCAAACCGGAAATCCCCCTTGATCTCTGGCAGCAGATTCTCACCCGCCTGGCAGACAACGGTCAACACATGACGTTCTACGGCCACAACATCAGTGCAACCGACAAGCAGGGCCATGTGACGAATCCAGCGTATCTCGAAGAAGTCCTCAAACTCGCCAAGCAAATGCATGTCGCATGTGTGGGGATGGATGATCTGCCGGAAGTGGCGCGGTGATGCAGCTATTGTTGCTGTGTTTTTTAGCAAAACGCACATACAATTGCCCACTTCCGTCACTCCCGCGCAGGCGGGAGTCCAGTGGAATTTGCAATTTTCTACTGCATGCCACTGGATTCCCGCCTGCGCGGGAATGACGGAATCAGAGACGCAATGGAGAATAATGATCTGAATTGCTCTTAGTGTGATCTTTCATAGCTGCGACACTGCGTGTCGCTGACAAACGAAACAAAAAAAAACGCGAGATGAACCTTGGTGATTCATCTCGCGTTTTTGTTTGTCTGTTGTGATGTTTGCTTACGCCTGTGCTTCTTGCTGCGATTTGCTGGTGACGGATTCAGTTGAATCGTCGAGCACTTCGCGGACGCGGCGGGCGATGGCTACGGCATCCAGACCGTTTTCTGCAAGCTGTTTGTTGCGGCTGTCGGGGCGGACCCATTTCTGTGGCATGCCCATGCGGCTGATCAAACGGGTGTCGAGATTGCGATCCGATGCAGCTTCGAGGACTGCAGTCCCAAAGCCGCCGACGAGCGTGTGGTCTTCGACGGTGATGACCTTGATGCCTTGTTCGGTGAGCGATTGAACCAGGTCAATGTCGACCGGCGTTGCAAAGCGGGCATCGTACAGTTCGACGCTGTAGCCTTGCTGTTCCAACTCGTCGATGGCGGTGTTGGCGATGTATGCCATGGTGCCTAATGCGAGGATGGCAACGCTGGGCTTACCGTCTTTGGCTTCACGGATGCGATGGGCTTTACCCAGTTCAAACGGCGCAAGCTCGCTTTCAAATGGGTTGGCAGCGACATTGTCACGCGGGTAGCGGATGAACGATGCGCCGTCGTTGTAGTCCTTCATGAAGGCAAGACCAGCCTTGAGGGTCGGTTCGTCCATGGGGGCAAGCAACGCTGCCTTGGGGAAGAGTCGGAAGATGCTGATGTCCATGAAGCCGTGATGCACTGCACCGTCACCGCCGACGTAGCCTGCACGGTCCATGCAGACGCGGACGGGAAGGCCCTGCAGTGAGACTTCCTGGAAGACCTGGTCGAGGGCACGTTGACTGAACGTGGAGTAGACAGCAAAGAACGGTTTTAAGCCGGTCTTTGCCATGCCTGCTGCCATGTCCATGGCATGTGATTCGCAGATACCGGTGTCGAATGATCGATCGGGGAACTCAGCCATGATCTTGGTGAGTCCCGTGCCGTCGGGCATGGCAGCGGTGATGGCGGTGACCTTGTCATCCTGTTTCATCAGGTCGATCATGCCGTCTGCATAAGCACTGGTGAACGAGCGGCCGGAGGATTTGACTTCGACGCGGCAGCCTTCGACGGTGAAAGGCTTGGGGCTGTGGAACGTGGTGGCATCGCCTTCGGTAAAGCTGAATCCTTTACCCTTGATCGTCTTGACATGCAGCAGCACGGGGCGGTCGATGTCCTTGACTTCGTTGAGCATGTCCACAAGCGTCGGCAGGTCATGACCATCAATGGGGCCAAGACAAACCAGGCCGAACTGCTCGAACATGTGATCGTGACAGACAGCAGCTTTGGCCATCTCACCAAAGCGGTGATAGGCCTCTTCGAGTGTTGAACCGCCGGGGATGCGTTGAAGGACTTCGTGAGCACGTTTTTTCAGATCACCGTACATGTGGTTGACGCGGACACGGTCGAAGTAACTTGCCATGGCACCTTGCGGCTTGGCGATGGACATGCCGTTGTCATTGAGCACGACGAGGAATTGACGCTTGAGCGTGCCTGCGTTGTTGAGGCCTTCCATGGACAGGCCGTTGACGATGGAGGAGTCACCGACGAGGCAGGCGACTTTGCGGTTTTCTTCACCATTGAGGCTGTCGCCGCGTGCCATGCCCACTGCGGTGGAGACTGCGGTACCGGCATGTCCGACGGAGAACAGGTCGTAGGGGGATTCCGCGGGTTCGGGGAAGCCGGACATCCCCGCGGAGGTTCGCAGCTTGCTCATCAAATCCAGGCGACCGGTGAGCAATTTGTGCGGGTAGCATTGGTGACCCACATCAAAGAGCAGGCGGTCGGAAGCAAAGTCAAAGACGTAATGCATCGCGATGGTCAGTTCCACCACGCCGAGGTTCGGAGCAAGATGGCCACCGGTCTTGGAAACTTGATGGCAGATGGCATTGCGGATTTCCTGCGCCAGTTGGGGCAGCTCATCAATGGAGAGCTTCTTGAGATCAGCTGGCGTCTTGATGGCCCGAAGCAGGGGTAAATCGTTTGCCTGGGCTTCAGTGACCATGTTGTCGGACGAGGTTGCGGTCATTGTCTTTCCTTCTGGATACCTTTCGGAGTTTCAGGATGTCAATATTGTAACCTGAAACGGGCGCTTCCGTGCGTTTTTTAGTCAGGGATTCGTGATTGGGGATTGGGGATTAGGGGCAAGGCATTTGAATTTGGGAATGTCATTTGTCTTCGTGCTAATCCCTAATCCCTTCTGTCTTAATTCGATCGCGTGGCCATGAAGTCACAGAGATCACGCAGGCTGCTGTCGGGGACATCGAGTTTGTCCAGGGCATCGTGAGCCTGTTTTTGCAGTTCGACGATTTGCTGCCTGGTGGCATCAATCCCGATGAGGCTGGGGTAGGTGAGTTTGCCTTGCACCAAATCCTTGCCAGCGGTCTTGCCCAGTTGTTCGGTGGTCTGGGTGACGTCAAGCAGGTCATCGACCACCTGGAACATCAGGCCAATGGCAGCAGCATAATCGGTGATGGCAGCGAGTTGTTCTTCGTCAGCACCACCGACAATCGCTCCCATGCGACATGCACAACGCAGCAGCGCGCCGGTCTTGTTGTGGTGAATCAACTGCAATTCTTCCAGGTCGGATAAGCCTTCGGGGAAGCAGGGCAGCGTGTCATAAACCTGACCCGCAATCATGTCATTGGTCGCAACCGAGAGTTCCTTGACCAATTGACAGGCAAGCTTCGGATCAGCCACCTTTTCGGTGATCAACTCAAAAGCCATCGTGTTCAGCAGATCACCGGTGAGGATGGCCATCGCTTCGTTGGTCTGGATATGAAGGGTCGGGCGACCGCGACGCAGGTCATCGTCATCCATTGCAGGCAGGTCATCGTGGACGAGGCTAAAGCAGTGGATCAGTTCGATGGCTGCGGCGGGAGGCAGCGCTTGTTCGAGTTTACCACCCACAGCCTGGCAGCAACGGGCGACGAGAATCGGACGCATCCGCTTGCCACCACCCAGCAGGGCGTACTTGGCTGCATCACGCAGGTTCTCTGGTAAAGCACGTTCGTCAAGATAAGCTGACATGTACGCTTCAATCGCGCTCGCCGGCTCGGTGAGTTGTTTGATATCAATATTGGGCACAGTGGTACTCATTCGCCTCAGTCTGTCCTTGTTGGAGTCAAGTTTTAACCTGCTTGGATCAGGTGAACCGTGCGACGGGACGCCGTTTGCCAAACGTGGGCATATGATACCGGTTCATGGGGGGCTAAACAATGATCACCCGTCCAAATCCCTGTCTATCAAGGGCTTTGTTGGTCTTTTGATTAAAGCATCATGGTTGGGATAACAGACGATTACCGCAAATGACGCAGCAGGGCTCGGGCGATGATGTCCGCGCCGTCTGCTGGTTTGGTCTTGATCAGCCAGTCGACCATGTTCTGGCGGTAGACCTTGTTGACCATCAATTCGGTGAGTGGGTTGATGATCTGGTGGGCATTTTTTACCGCGTCTACATGATCCGTCAACAGCAACGCGGCCCCGGCATCGACCAGTGGTTGAGCGTTGTGGACCTGATGCTGATCCTTGTGATACGGGTAAGGCATGAAAATCGCAGGCACCGCGTTATGCCAAACCTCCGCCACCGAACCGGCGCCGCTGCGACTGATGGCAACCGAGGCACATCGCCATGCAAGCCCCATCTGCTGGGTGAACGGCAGGACCTTGGCCTGAATGTTGGCGTTGCGGTAAGCCAACTCCATACGCTCAGCGTCTTCATTGCCGGAGATGTGCAGGATTTGCCATTGACGCATGACTTGTTGTGTGGAAGACAGGTGCACCATCTCCAGCATCATCTCGTTAAGTGACTTGGCCGACTGACTGCCACCGACGACTAACAGTGTCCGACGGGTGGGGTTGAGTCCCATGTCCACGCGTGCCTGGGCTTTGTCTTCCGGGCCGATCGCTTCGTTACGCAAGGGCAGTCCGACATGTTCAGCGTGATGCCAGTCTTCCTGTTTGTAGACGGTGTACACATGATCCACGCGCTTGGCCAGCCACTTGTTGGCAATGCCCGGTGTCGCATCGAGATTCAGCAGCACGACGGGGACGCGTTTTTTGCGCGCTTCGACGGCCACCGCGCCGGAGACAAAACCGCCTGCGCACAACACCGCTTTGACCTGGTTGTCAGCAATCAATTGCCTTGCCTGGGCGCGTGCTTTTTTCCATGACCTGATAAAGCCAAAGACTTTCATCGGTTGTCGCGGTAAAGGTTGAGCCGGGGACGGGGACCAGTCATAGGGCAGGTTGCCCATCACGGTTGCGTCGATTGCGCGATTGGAAACAAGGAAATGAATTCCCGCATCGGCTTGAATCTTGGCAACACGTTGGGCAATGGCAATGGACGGGAAAATATGGCCGCCTGAACCGCCGCCAGCGAACAGGATGGATGGACCCTTTGGCATAAGTGGATGACATTGTACTTAAATCCCAGACTGTAAGGAGACGGTTGAAGTAAAAATGTCATTTGATTTTGTGTTTTAACCGGATCGTATTGACCGCTTGCGGTTTAGCGTGTGATGGGTTGATCAGGGGGATCGCTCAAATGCGTACGTCGCTCTAAACCGCAAGCGGTTGGATCGGAAACTTCCGGGGGCCGGGTCCCGGGGCGGGGGTTACTTGGTGCCTTCGGGGCCGCCGTCTTTGCCGTACTTGCGTTGGATCGCCGCGGTGAGATCGACGTCATTGATGTTGGCCAGCGTGCAAAGCCATGCAAAGACGTCAGCAAATTCCTCTTCGAGATTCTCACCGCCTGAGGTATTGCCACCTTCTCCGACGGACTTCTGCAAAGCGGTGGCCAACTCGCCGACTTCCTCGATAAACCACATGTACGTCTTGGGCGTACCCCGCGCCTTGTCGGTGGCATAGTACCGGTCACGAATGAACTGTTGAAAATCAGAGATGGTGAGATTATCTGTGTTAAGCATGATTTGGACTTTCGGTCTATTTGTTCTTTACCACGAAGACACGAAGCACGAAGTTCACGAAGTAGAAGCAAAAAGACAGATGAATGAGTTCGTTGTCTGTAATCAATACAAAATGATTGTCTTGAGCTTCGTGTCCTTCGTGCTCTTCGTGACTTCGTGACTTGTAAGTTGTCATTTAAGCGAATGGTTGTTGGAATAAAAAAATGAGGAGCCTGTGTGGGGCTCCTCCTGGATGTGGGGTTCGATT